>DATKHX010000567.1:0-7883 GCA_035510075.1 Allostellaceae bacterium | reverse complement strand
CCCGCCCCGCCGCGGCCAGCCCCTCGCCGCAACGACGAGGACCAGGGCGAGGGGTCGGATTTCACGCCGCGCATGCCGCCGCGGCGGCAGCCGACATTTCAGGTCGAGCGCCGCTCGCTGCCACGCCGGGTCTAGTCGCGGATCGTCACCCCCGCTTCGGCCATCGTCTGCATCGCGTGGGCGAGCGAACCGTCGAGGTCGATGCCGCGGCAGGCATTCGCGGCAAGCTCGACGGCAAAACCGGCCGCGCGGGCATCGAGTGCGGAATAGAGCACGCAATAATCGGTTGCGAGCCCGCACAGGGTGACGCGCTCGAAGCCGCGCTCGCGCAGATAGGCGGCGAGCCCGGTCGGGGTGCGGCGGTCGTTTTCGCGAAACGCGGAATAGGAATCGATCGCCGCGCGAAAGCCCTTGCGCAGGACGAGTTCGGCGCGAGGTGCCGCAAGCGCCGGATGAAACGCGGCTCCCCGGATTCCCTGCACGCAATGGTCGGGCCACAGGGTTTGGGGTCCGTAGGAGGCTTCGATCGTCTCGAACGGCTGTCGGCCGGGATGGGCGCTGGCAAAGGACGAATGCCCCCGCGGATGCCAGTCCTGGGTCAAAACGACATGGGCGAACTCGGCGGCGAGCCGGTTGACCGCCGGAATGACCGCATCGCCGTTTGCCACGGCGAGCGCGCCGCCCGGACAGAAATCGTTCTGCACGTCGACCACGACCAGAACCTCCCGTTCTCCTCTCGGTCGTGCGCCAGAGCGTTGATTCATTTGCTTCTTGCCGGCTCCTCGATGAGCTGCTGGGCGGTGATATTCACGTCCCGACCGCGAGCGGGCCGACGAGCTTTTTGAGCGCGGCGACGACCGAGAGCGGCGTCAGGCGCCCGGTCTTCGGGTTTTCGGCGGACGGAACGTTTTCGATCTGCATCGAGAAGCGTGCGGCGTCGGCGTCGACCTCGATCCGGTGAATGTTGCGATCGATGCCGGGATCGGCCCAGATCTCGATCGTCGTGCGCTCCGGCCCGATCCCGGCCAATGCCAATGCCGCGGCGACGTTGACGTTCGCCGGAAAGCCGCGCGCCGCCTCGCGCGCGGTGCCGGTGAAGACGCGCTTCGGCACATCGAGCCCGACGACCGCGATGCGATGACGGGCGAGGTAGGGCGCGCCCTCGAGCCCTCCCGGGGGCTTCCTCGTGACCATGTGGACGCGCACGATCTCGCCTTCCGCCGCGGCTGCGACCGCGTCGAGACCCAACAGCGCGCCGGTCGGCACCAGGACGCGGCCGCCATGCCGCCGCGCCAGGTCGACGAGGTCGAAGTTCTCGAGCAATGCGCCGCAGCTCAGAATCATGACGATGCGGCCCAGTGCCAGCGCCGGCTCGGCGATGTCGCGCAACACCGCGGCGGGTGCGCATTCGACGACGATTTCGCCCTCGTCCCCTAGCCGCGCCAAGGGCACGACCGGCACCGGATGGGCGAAGCCGGCGACTACCGCCGCCGCTCGCGCCCTATCGCGCGCCGATACCGCCGCCAAGGCCAGCCCCTCGATGCCGCGGTCGAGCCGTTCGGCGACCGCCTTGCCGATCGCGCCAAACCCGCCGACCGCGACGCGCAGCGGTTCGTGTCTCGTCATCACCGAAGCGTTGCCTCCCGCCGCCTGTGACGTCCCTGCCGTTCGGCGGAACTCTTGCGGCCAATGACGCAGAAAGCAAGCATCCCCCCGGCGCGGCGCATGTCGGGGTTCGGCTTCCTCCGGTCCCCTGGTGCGTCTACACTTACCCAAAGGTGTAGTCAGAAACGCAAACCCGTCGATTTGGGAGATGACCGATGGCCCCCGAGTGGATTTGGATCGTCGCGCTCGGAGCGCTCATGGGCGCTGTCGGCCAAGGAATTCGGGTCATCGTCGGGCTGAAGAAGACGGGTGACGAGGCCGCCGCGCTGGGCCACAAATTCTCCGATAGAATCGAGCCGGCAAGATTGTCGATCAGTCTCCTGATTGGCGCGGTTGCCGGGGTAATAGCGGCAATCGTAAGCTTGAGCCCGGGAGCGCCGATCGGGCGGGAAACGCTATTGGCGTTGGCCGCGGCCGGCTATTCCGGAGCTGATTTCGTCGAAGGCTTTGTCTCGCGATATCTACCGAGCGGACGGGCGCAGCCGCCGGCGGCATTCGCGACTGCCGAGGTGCTGTCCTCCGTACCGCAGGGGGCCTCGCCGGCAATCGCTGCGGCGGCCGTGCTCGCGCGGACCGAGCCGAAACCCGCGACCTCCCTCGGCAAGGCTTGAGCTCGAGCCCGGGCATGCGTCGGTGGAGGGCGGACGAACCATCGTGGCCGGTCTGATCGGGATATGGCTTCTCCTGGCCGCCGGAGCGCTGCCGACGGCCAGGGCGGCGGCGCAGCAGCCGATCCCCGGCAGCGAGGGCTGGCTCCTGACGCCGCACCCGCCGCAGGGGCGGACACAGACGCAAACCCCTGAGAAAATCAGCAGGCTCGATCTCGCGCTGACGCGCTGCTTCAGGGAAGCGATCGCGACCGGTCAATTTTTTCTCGGCGACGTGACCTATGTCTTCGGCCGCTGCCGGCAGCCGTTCGATGCGTGGGTCAACGAATGCGAACGGCGGGAGGGGCGCGGTGCGGCGATCTGCTTGTTGGGGCCGGAAGAAGCGGCCGGAGAGCTGTTGCGGGACGCATCGGCTCATCGCAACGATCTCCACGGGTGGCTGAAATCGTTGCCGCCTCTGCCTGAGGACGCCCCGGATCGGAATTAGAAATCCGTCTGATCTCGATTCCGCCCATCATTTTGCTCGCCACACCGGCGCGGGCCCGTGCCCATTGCGGGAGTGGGTTCCGGCTTCGAGACTGTGAAGAATGTCCGAGGCTGCCGGACCTGCCATCTACCGGTGGGCGGCGTTGAACTGGGCGAGGGCGGCGGGGCCGGGGCATAGCTCGGCTTCGCCGAGGCCGTTGAGCGGCGGTTCGACCGTCTCGAGCAGTTCGTGCAAATCGGGGGATTCGGGTTCGACGAACAACAGGCCGGTCACCACCTCGCCCAGCGCGTGCCGCTGCTGCAGGTAGGTCAGCGCCGAGATCCGGTCGTGCGGGTCGTAATCCACGGCGAGCTTGCGCAGCCGTAGGATCGAGCCGTCGTGCTGGACCACGGTCTCGACCGTCCCCGGCGCGTAGTCGGCGGTGATCTCGTCGCGTTCGAGGATCACGTCGAGCCGGTTGACCGCCTCGTTATGCGCGCGGACATAGTCGAAGCTCTTTGTCGATTCTGGGTTGTTGTTAAAGGCGACGCAGGGCGAGACCACGTCGATAAAGGCCGCCCCGCGGTGCTCGATCGCGGCCTTGATCAGCGGCACCAACTGCTGCTTGTCGCCCGAAAAGCTGCGCCCGACAAAGGATGCGCCGAGCTGCAAGGCGAGCGCCACCAGATCGATCGGCGAATCGTTGTTGACAGCGCCGCGGCGCGCCTTCGACCCCTTGTCGGCGGTGGCCGAGAACTGGCCCTTGGTCAGGCCGTAAACGCCGTTGTTCTCGACGATGTAGACCATGTTGACGGCGCGGCGGATGCAGTGGGCGAACTGCCCGAGCCCGATCGAGGCCGAATCGCCGTCGCCCGAAATGCCGAGATAGACAAGATCGCGGTTGGCGAGATTGGCGCCGGTCATAACCGACGGCATGCGGCCGTGCACGCTGTTGAAGCCGTGCGACTTGCCGAGGAAATAGGTCGGCGTCTTCGACGAGCAGCCGATGCCGGAGAGCTTGGCGATCCGATGCGGCGGCAGGCTCAGTTCAAAGCACGCCTGGATGATCGCAGCGCTGATCGAATCATGGCCGCAACCGGCGCACAGGGTCGAGACCGCACCCTCGTAATCACGATGGGTGTAGCCGAGCGCGTTGGTCGGCAGCTTGGGATGGTGGAGGCGGGGTTTGGCGATATAGGTCATGCTGCAATCCATTGGTGAGCCCCTCTCCCGCATTGCGAGAGAGGAAGGGGCCCGTCGCGCAGCGGCGGGAAGATGAGGGCGGAGAACTCCGATCTCGCCGCAACGCCCCCCTCACCCTACCCTCTCCCCCCGCAAGCGGTTGGAGAGGAAGGAAGGGGTCGGCAGCGGAATCGGACAAGGTCACGGCAGGGCTTTGCGCAGCGGAGCAAGGCTGACGACATCGAGCATGTCGGTGATCGCCTTGACGATAAAGCGCGCGGTGATGGGCGTGCCGTCGTAATGCAGGATCGGAACGAGGCGCGCCGGGTCGATCTCGCCGTCGATCGCGAGCAGGGTGCGCAATTGCGCGTCGCGGTTTTGCTCGACGACAAAGACCCGGTCATGGGTGGCGACAAAGTCGAATACGTCGTCGTGGAACGGGTAGGCGCGCACCCGCAACGTGTCGAGATGGATGCCGCGCTCTTCGAGGACTTCGAGCGCTTCCGTCATCGCGGGTGAAGTCGACCCGAAATAGATCGCACCGTAACCGGTCGGCTCGCGCGCCGCGCGTTGCACCGGGGCTGGCACGAGGCGCTTGGCGGTCTCGAACTTGTGCAGGAGGCGCTGCATGTTCTCGACGTAGTCAGGACCCTCCTCGGAATACCGGGCATAGCGGTCCTTGGTGGTACCGCGAGTGAAAAAGGCGCCGCGCGTCGGATGCGTGCCGGGCAATGTGCGGTAAGGGATGCCGTCGCCGTCGACATCGAGGTAGCGGCCGAATTCGACCCCGGCGTCGAGCTCTTCGGCGGTCATGACCTTGCCGCGGTCGTACTGCCGGTTCTCGTCCCACTGCAACGGCTCGACCAGCCAGTCGTTCATCCCGATGTCGAGATCGAGCATCACAAAGACCGGCGTCTGTAGCCGATCGGCGAGATCGAACGCATCGGCGGCAAAGGTGAAGCTTTCGCGCGGGTCCTCAGGGAACAGCAGCACGTGCTTAGTGTCGCCGTGCGAGGCGTGGGCGCAGGACAGGATGTCGGCCTGCTGGGTACGCGTCGGCATGCCGGTGGACGGGCTGCCGCGCTGGACGTCGAAAATCACCGCCGGGATCTCGGCGAAATAGGCGAGGCCAATGAACTCCTGCATCAGCGAGATGCCGGGTCCGGAAGTGGCGGTGAAGGCGCGCGCACCGTTCCAGGCGGCGCCGATCACCATGCCGATCGACGACAGCTCGTCCTCGGCCTGAATGACGGCGTAGCGGTGCTTTTTGGTCTGGGGATCGGCCCGGTAGCGGCGGCAATGGTTGGAAAACGCCTCGGCCAGCGAGGAGGACGGCGTGATCGGATACCACGCGGCGACGGTCGCCCCGCCATAGACCGCACCGAGGGCGGCGGCGTCGTTGCCGGTGATGAAGATGCGGTTGCCGACCTTATCGACCCGCTCGAGCCGCAAGCGGATCGGGCATTCATGCTCGTTCAAGGCCCATTGGCGGCCGAGATCGAGAGCCCGCAGATTGGGCCGGATCAGGGTGTCCTTGCCGCGGAACTGCTGCGAAATCAGTTGCTCGATCGCCTCGACGTCCATGTTCAGCAATGCCGACAAGGCGCCGAGATAGATGATGTTCTTGAACAATTGGCGCTGACGGGGGTCGTTGTACTCGCGGTTGCAAATCGCGGTCAGCGGCGCCCCGATGACGCTGACGTCGTCGCGGAATTTCGACAGCGGCAGCGGCTTTGTCGAATCGTAGAACAGGTAGCCGCCGGCCTCGATCTCGGCGAGGTCCTCGTCCCAGGTTTGCGGGTTCATCGCAACCATCATGTCGACGCCGCCGCGGCGGCCGAGATGGCCCTTTTCGCTGATCCGCACCTCGTACCAGGTCGGCAAACCCTGGATGTTCGACGGGAAGATGTTGCGCGAGCTTGCCGGGATCCCCATGCGCAGGACCGATTTTGCGAACAGCGCATTGGCGCTGGCCGAGCCCGATCCGTTGACATTGGCAAATTTGACGACGAAGTCGTTGACGCTTTCGATGCTTTGTCGGCCAGGTCCGTCCACGTTCATACCTCTGGAATTCGGGCGCCGGCAAGTGCCCGGCTGCAACCCTCGATCCCCGTGGCCGGGCTAGACCCGGCCATCCACGTCTGCCGTCGGCCGGCCGGCACCGGTCGCCAAGACGTGGGTGCCCGGACCAAGTCCGGATAAGGGGCGTATAGAATGCGATGAGACTTCACGGGTTGTCTGAAAACTACACCGTCTGGCTGGCGTGCGAGCGGCAGGCGGGGCCGGCCTGGGTCAGGTCGAGGAGGAATTTGCGCATGTCCCAGGCCCCGGTCGGGCAGCGCTCGGCGCACAACCCGCAATGCAGGCACACATCCTCGTCTTTGACCATGATCCGGCCGGTCTTTAGCGAATCGCCGATATAGAGGTCCTGGTTGAGGTCGAGGGCCGGCGCCATCAGCCGCTGCCGCAGCTCGTCCTCGGTGCCGTCGTCGGTAAAGGTGATGCAGTCCATCGGGCAGATGTCGACGCAGGCGTCGCATTCGATGCACAGCTGCCCGGTGAACACGGTCTGCACGTCGCAGTTAAGGCAACGCTCGGCTTCGAGGTAGCCGAGCTTTTCGTCATAGCCGAGCTCGACCTCGACCCTGATGTCGGCGAGGGCCACCGCGGTGTCGCGCAACGGCACCCGATAACGCAAATCGTTTGAAATATCGTTGTCGTAGCTCCATTCGTGGATGCCCATCTTCTGGCTGACCAGGGTGACGCCGGGTGGCGGCCGGTCGCGGACATCCTCGCCGTGGCACAATTTGTCGATCGAGATCGCGGCGTCGTGGCCGTGAGCAACGGCCCAGATGATGTTCTTCGGCCCAAAGGCGGCGTCGCCGCCAAAGAAGACGTTGGGCAAGGTCGACTGCATCGTGACGGGATCGACCTTCGGCATGTCCCAGCGGTCGAATTCGATCCCGATGTCGCGCTCGATCCAGGGAAAGGCGTTCTCCTGGCCGACCGCGACCAACACGTCGTCGCAGGGAATGTGGACATCGGGCTCGCCGATCGGGACCAGGTTGCGGCGGCCGCGCGCGTCGTAGTCGGCCTTGACCTTTTCGAACAGGACGCCGGTCAGGTCGCCGCGGTCGTGGGTGAACTCCTTCGGCACGAGCCAGTTGAGGATCGGGATGCCTTCATGTGTCGCGTCCTCCTTTTCCCAGGGCGACGCCTTCATCTCCTCAAAGCCGCTGCGCACGACGACGGTGACTTCCTCACCGCCGAGCCGGCGCGAGGAGCGGCAGCAATCCATCGCCGTGTTGCCGCCGCCGAGCACGACGACGCGGCGGCCGATTTTGTCGACATGGCCGAACGAGACGCTCGACAGCCAGTCGATGCCGATATGGATATTGGCCGCCGCCTCGGCGCGGCCGGGAATGTCGAGATCGCGCCCGCGCGGCGCGCCGCAGCCGACAAAGACCGCGTCCCAACCCTCGGCCGACAGCACCTTCAGGCTGCCTACCTGCTCGCCGAAGCGGGTCTCGACGCCCATGTCGAGGACGAGGTCGACTTCCTCGTCGGTCACGGTTTCGGGCAGTCGGAAGCGCGGGATCTGGGTGCGCATCATGCCGCCGCCCTTGGCGTCGCCGTCGAACATCACGCATTCATAGCCAAGCGGCATCAGATCACGCGCGACGGTCAGCGAGGCCGGGCCGGCGCCGACGAGTGCGACGCGCTTGCCGTTTTTTTCCGTGGGGATATGCGGCAGGAACGGCCGGATGTCGCCCTTGTTGTCGGCGGCGACGCGCTTCAGCCGGCAGATCGCCACCGGCTCGTTCTCGACCCGGCCGCGGCGGCAGGCGGGCTCGCACGGCCGGTCGCAGGTGCGGCCAAGAATGCCGGGGAAGATGTTCGAGTACCAGTTGACCATATACGCATCGGTATAGCGCCGGTCGGCGATCATGCGGATGTATTCG
>DATKHX010000566.1:0-2808 GCA_035510075.1 Allostellaceae bacterium | reverse complement strand
AAACAATAACCCTCTCCACCCATTGGGGGGAGAGGGAGGGGCCCATTGCACAGCAATGGGAGGGTGAGGTGGGCGTGCCGTGACGCCTCTGGAATCCCCTACCTCACCTAGCCTCTCCGCCCCCAGGGGCGGAGAGGAATTTTAGTGAAGGTTACTCCGCCGCTTGCGGCTGAACCTCAGGCAGCGGCTGCACCATCTCGGCGTCCCACGGGCCGGGGAAACGGCCGCGGCCGACCTTGTCGCGGGTGAAGACGTGATAGTCGACCGGCCATTCGGCGCGCGGCATCTCGTAATAGACCTCGACCCCGTTGCCGTCCGGGTCGCGCAGATAGATGCCGAGCGAGATGCCGTGGTCGGCAATACGCTCGATCGGCTGCCCCTTCTCCTTCAGGCGGCCGTAGAACTCCTTCAAATCATCCAGCGATTCGAGCCGCCACGCCATGTGGTTGAGGCCAACCTGGCCCTTTTCCTGCAGTGGCGCGTTCGGCCCCAACTGCATCAGCGCCACCTCGTGCGACTGCTCGGTGTCGGCCGACATGAAGGCGGCCCAACCCGGCCGGTATTCGTAGGTATGCAGCCCGAGCAGATCCCCGTACCATTGTTTTGAGCGTTCGGCGTCGCGCACGTACAGATTGACGTGCTGCAGATACATCGGCTTTTTCATGCTTTCCTCCTTTACAGATTGTCGTCGTCGCGTCCGAGAAATTCGAGGACGCGATCCATGACTTCCTTTTTCGGGTAGATCGAGGCGAGCGCCCGCGCCCGGGTCAGCGGGTCGCTCGCGAAAAAGCGCTCGTACAACACCTGGCGGCTGCCGAAAGCATTGCCGGCCAGATCCCAGGCGAGCCGGAACAATTTGACCCGCTCCTTCGCGGGCGTGGTGTCGGTCGCGAGGTACTGCTCGATGTCGGCCTTGAGTGGGCCTTTGAAATCCGCTTCGCTCGGCGTCAGCATAAAGCTGCTCGACCCCAATAATTGCAGGATCTCGATCATCCGCGGATACGCGTTCATAAACAGGTTGCGCGGGCTTTCCGCCATCAGCGGGTCGGGGCACATGACCCCCCATTCGTCGAGCTTGGCGTCGGCCTCGGCGGCGCGGATGCAGGCGCGGGTCAATTGGGTCGTCAGCATCAATTCGCCGATGCGCTCCTCGACATTCGGCAGATGGCTGTTGCCGAGGGCCTGGGTCATCAGCAACGCCGTCCCCAATACGAATTCGCATTTGGCGAGGTTCTTCGCCGCCCCCTGGTGCGCCGAATGCACCGAGGAATGGGTCGCGTGCGCTGTGGCGTTCAACCGGTCGACATCGCCCAGCAGAAACACCCGCTCCCACGGCACCAGCACGTCGTCGAAAAAGACGATGCAGTCCATCTCCTCGAAACGCGACCCGAGGGGTTGGTCGAAATGCGAGCGGCCCTGGTCGAAGCTGTCGCGGCACAAGAATTTGAGCCCCGGAGCACCACACGGGATCGCAAAGCTCAGCGCGAACGGGCTGTGGCTTTCGGTGTGGCGGCCCATGCGCGGCGAGTAGACGCCGATCTCGTCGGCGAGCGGCCCCAAAGTCGCGAGGATGCGCGCGCCGCGCACGACGATGCCGGCGTCGGTCTCGCGCACCACCTCGAGCGCCGTGCCCTCCTGCAGGTTGAACACCCCGGAGGCGGTCCGGCTGCGCTGCAGGTTAATGAGGGAATGGGTCAGGGTCAGGTCGTTCTCGCGGATGTATTCGTAATACCGGACCATGTTCTCGCCGAATTCGGGGCGTCCTTGGGCGAAGAACTCGGACGCACCCGCCCAGGCGGCGTAGGTCACGTTCATAAAATCGGGCGAGCGGCCCATCATGCCGCAAGTGGTCCGCGCCCAGGTCAGCATCATCGCACTGCGGCGCTCGAGGTCCTCGCGGGTGCGCGGTATGATGAAGGACAGCCCGACCCGCTCGCCCGATGTGGGCGACACGTAGGTCATCCGATCGCGCAGCGTCGGGTCGAGCTGCTGGTCGTAAAGCGAAGCGATGGCGCGCGCGCCGCCTTTCAGCCCGGGATGCGCGGTCACGTCGCGGACCTGCTCGCCACCGAGCCAAACCTCGCGTTCCTGCTCGCGCAGACCCGCCAGGTATTGCTTTCCGCTACGCGCACCCATCACGCCTCTCCCAGCCGGCGAAACCGCCCGCGAGAGTACGACAACCCCGGGCGCAAAACCAGCAAGGCTTGCGGCGCTGTCCGTCGGTCCGGGCGTCCGGCGATGTTTTGCGGCACGCTGCGGCGGCGGGGCGGCAGACTACCCGCTCGGCAACGGACCATCGTCGTTGCACCCGCGATCGTCATTGGCGCCGGTTCTTTTCGAGCTTAGAGAGGTATTCGTCGAGCATCAGCACCGCCAAAATGACCAGCGCGAAGGCCACGCACCAAGCTGCACTTCCGACAGGGCTCACCAAAGACGCTCCGTTTCGACCCGTTCCGACCAAGCAAGGCTCGACACCGCATCGCAGGCTGCCGCAGGAAGCAGCAACATCGCAAACCGGGGTCATGCAAACCACGCGCTCGTATTTCGCGCACGTCTAGCCATTTATCCAATCGATTGTTCATATAGCGATCATAAGTACCATGGATATTCGAGCCATCGATCAGCGACGCGGTGTTGCCGATCGGGGGAAAAGACGCGACCACATCGGCTCTGCCTCCGGCCGGTCAGGCTGCCCGCGGACTTCTCAAGAGCGGTGCCAGTCCCGGTGATTGCGATCGGGATCCAGGGCAATGCAAGGGTCACCGCGCACAGCCTCATATCGCTCAAAACGGGTCGGATCTCGCAGAG
>DATKHX010000565.1:0-3559 GCA_035510075.1 Allostellaceae bacterium | reverse complement strand
GACGGAACTCGGCGGCGTGTTGCTGACCCATGCGGTCCATGCCCACGATTTGACGACATGGCTGCTGGGTGCGCCGGCATCGGTCTTCGCCCATACTGCGACGCGGGTGAACCCGATCCAAACCGAGGATTGCGCCGTCGCCAACCTTGTCATGGCCAGCGGCGCGCTCGTCTCACTTGCCGCGAGCTTGGGCTCGCAGCGCGAGATCACCCGGCTGCGGCTATGCTTCGAGCATGTGACGTTCGAAAGTGGCGAGCGGCCCTATGCCCCCGGCGCCGATCCGTGGACGATCACCGCCGGCTCGCCGGAAATCGAACAACGCGTCGCCGAGGTTTTGGCCGGCTATCGCCCGGTCGCCGCGAGCTTCGAGGGCCTGTTCGGCGCCTATCATCAGGCGTTGGCGACGGGCGGTGCGCTGCCCGCGACGCTCGCCGAGGCGCGCCAGTCGATCGAGCTGGCGACGGCACTCTACTATTCCGCCGCGACGGGAGGCCAGGTCGGGCTGCCGATCGGGTCGGAGCACCCGGCCTACCGCGGCTGGCGCCCCGTACCCTGACCCTTGCCTCGCGCCGAATTCACCATTTGTTGCGCAGCTCGCGCAGCTTTAGGAACACGGTCTTCGGATCGGGATGGTCCGGCAGGTCGGGGAAGGCCTCGCGCAGCCGCCGGATCACGCTCGGGCTGGTCAGCCGGAAAAAGGTGTTGATCTCGCGCTCGGTCGCCAAGGTGGTGACGAGCGCCCGGTCGGTGTCCTGCTTTTCGACCCGCGGCAGCATAGCCTTGGCGTCGGCGTTGTCGGGCTCGCGGTCGAGAGTAAAGGCGAGGTTGCGCGCGATGTAGTCGTGCCCCGGATAGATCAGCGTCTCCTCCGGCAATTTGGACAGCTGATTGACGAAGGTGTTGTAAAGCTCGTTCGGATGACCGCCATTGTGGCAATTGCCGGCCCCGGCGTTGAACAAGGTGTCGCCGCAGAACAATGCCGGGGTGTCGCCGCGCGCCATGACGCAGATATGCGACATCGTGTGGCCGGGCGTGTCGAGGCATTCGAGCTCGACGGTCTTGCCGATCTTGATCACGTCGCCGGCGCGCAGGCCCTCACTCATTTCCGGGATCTTGTCCTTTGCGTTGACGTGGGCCAGCACCTTGGCCCCGGTCGCGGCGACCATCTCGGCGTTGCCGCCGGTGTGGTCGCGGTGCTCGTGAGTGTTGAGGATTTGCGGGATCGCCCACCCTTTCGCTTTCGCGGCGGCAAGGCACTTTTGGTAATCGAGCGGATCGACCGCCAAGGCCTCGCCGGTTTCGCGGCAGGCGATCAGATAGTTGAAGTTTCGGCCGGCGTTGCCGGTCCAGATCTGTTCGACGATCATTGCTCGCCTCCGATGATGAGCCGATTCGGAATAAAAGCGGCAGCGGGCTCGCGCACCGCCGCTTCTATTGCGCGCGGGCCGCCTTGTCCATCGTCGCGCGGGGCGGCATCCATGCTTCGCGGTTTTGTCACCCGAAAGTATCGGCGTACATCCTGCACGAGCCCGAAGGCGTATCTGCCCGCTCCCGGTAAAAATGTCGCAGCATGCCAATTGCCATCTTGGCGCATAAATCGTCTCGCGGGCCGGCATGAGTAGTGCACTGCGCATCGCAATCAATTGGTTAGTGAACCGACTGCTGACGGCTTTCGGACGCCCGCGAGGTTATCCTGTGGCTTTAGTGTGCAGGGATGCGCCAACCTTTTCGCGCCGTAATCATTACCGGTGCTTCGAGCGGGCTCGGCGCCGCCTTGGCCGAGGTCTATGCCGGGCCGAACACGGTCCTGGGCCTGCTCGGTCGCGATCGCCAGAGGCTGGGGGAGACGGCGGATGTCTGCGAGGCGAGGGGTGCGGGGGTGAGGATGGCGGCGATCGACGTTGCCGATGCCTCGGCGATGGCGGCGTGGCTGACCGAGTTCGATCGCGACCACCCGGTCGAGCTGCTGATCGCGAATGCCGGAACCTCGGCGGGGCCCGCACCCGGCGCGCCGTCCGAGGGGGTCGAAACCGCGACGCGCCAAGTGCGCGTCAATTTGCTCGGGGCCGTCAATACGGTCGAGCCGCTGCTGCCGGCGCTGTGCCGGCGCGGGCGCGGACGGGTCGCCGTCGTTGCCTCGATTGCGGCCTATCGCGGGCTGCCCGACAGCCCGGGCTATTGCGCGAGCAAAGCCGGGCTGCGCGCGTATGGCGAGGCGCTGCGGCCGAGGCTGGCGCCACGCGGGGTCGGCGTGACGATCGTTTGCCCCGGTTTTTTCGACTCGCCGATGACCGATCGGTGGGAAGGGCCGACCCCGTTTCTGATCAGCGCCGACTCTGCGGCACGAGTGGTAAAGCGCGGCATCGATCGCGGCCGCCGCCGCGTCGCCTTTCCGTGGCCGCTCGTGCTCGGTCTGCAATTCTGCGATATAGCACCCGCCTTTATCGGCGACGCGATCCTTCGCCATTATCATTTCCGGATTCGCCCGGCCGGCTCGCATGACGGGTGAAGCGCTTCGTATCGCGATCGCCGTGGCGGCGGGGGTCGCGGCATGGCTGATCCCGCGCCGTGTCGCCGCCGCGCGGGCGGCGATCCTGCCGGCGGTTCTTCTCGATGCCCTTCCTCTCCTCGTTGCGGCGGGGCTGTTGCTGCTCGCGACTGGGCGGCCGATGTTCACGGGGCTCGTGCTGCTCGGGCTCGGCGGCGGATTTGCGCTCGCCGATCACGCCAAGCGCGAGGCGGTGCGCGAGCCGGTGGTGTTTTCCGACATGTCCGAGCTGAGGCACGTCTTTACGCACCCGCACCTTTATCTGCCGTTCGCCGGGCCGGTGCTGGTCATCGGCGGTGCGCTGACGACGATCGGGTTCGGCATGGCGCTGCTCGTTTTCAGACCGCCATCGTGGCCGCCGGAGCCATTATCAGCCGCCCTCGCGCTCCTGGCGTGTTGGGCGTTCGGCTGGATTTTGTCCCGCGAGCCGACGCTGGGCCGGGCCGCCGCAATCGTGCGTCGCCTCCAACCCACCGGCGAGCCCTTCGCCGATGCAGCCAGGCTCGGCCCGTTTGCCACACTCCTTGTTTACGGGATCATCGCCCGCGCCGAACGGGTGCAGCGCCGCGCCCATTACAGCCCGCTGCCGGCACCGCCGTCGGCATCGAAGAATGGCGGCGTCGCGACCCCGGTCGTCATCGTGCAGTGCGAATCGTTCTTCGACGCCCGCCGGATATCGACATGCATACCGGGCGATCTGCTGCGCGGTTTCGACGCCTGCCTACAGGACGGCGCCACCCATGGCCGCCTCGATGTGTCGGCATGGGGCGCCAACACGATGCGCGCCGAGTTCGCGGTGCTGACCGGCATACCGGAAGATCGGCTGGGCTTTGACCGGTTCAATCCGTACCACGCCTTCGCGCGAGCGCCTCTCGCCTCGTTGGCGTCGCATTTGCGCGGCGAGGGTTATCGCACCCTGTGCCTGCATCCGTTCGACCGCAGTTTTTTCCGGCGTGATCTGACCTTGAAGGCGCTCGGGTTTGAAACTTTTCTTTGCCGCGACACGCTCGG
>DATKHX010000564.1:0-5419 GCA_035510075.1 Allostellaceae bacterium | reverse complement strand
TCAGCGTCCTCAATATCGGCGCCAAGGCGCCGGGCGCCGACAGCGCGCCGACCTCGGTCAGCCGCGCAGCGCAGATGGCGTTTACCAAGGCGCTGTCGATGGAGGGCGCGCCGCACAACGTGCTCGTCAACTCGTTGCATGTCGGGGTCATCGTCAGCGACCAGATCGTGCGCCGCCATCAGCGCGAGGGTGCGAACGTCTCGCTCCAGGACTTTATTGCCCAGGCCGGGCGCGGGGTGCCGATGGGCCGGATGGGCCGGGCCGAGGAATTCGCCAACGTTGCGACCTTCCTCGCCTCCGACGCCGCCTCCTACGTGACCGGTTGTGCAATCAACGTCGACGGCGGCCGCTCCCCGGTCGTGTAGCGCTTCAAACACCGGCGGCGGGCGCAACCGCGCCGCCGGACGCCTCTCGGTTGCAATGCATCGGGTCGCGTCAACTCCGCAGGCACTCGATGTCGGTCTGCGAGAAATAGCCGCCAATGAACAGCAACGGCAACCGATGGGCCTTGGCGAGAGCATAGGCAGAACAGTCGCCGCTTAAGCGAGCTGCTCATCCCGTCGGCGGCAACCGCGATGCGCGCGCGGCGAAAACGTGCGAGAGAGAGGCCATGACGGCGGCGGCACACAAGCGCGAGAACCGCGCGGGTCGGGGCATGCTGGCGCTGCTGGCGTCGCGGCGGCTCGGGCCGTTGTTCGCGGCGATGTTTCTGTCGGCGTTCAACGACAACGCGGTAAAGAACGCGCTGGTTCTGATGATCGCATACAGCACCAATGCCGCCGCGCAGAGGTCGGCGGAGATCCTGATCCCGCTCGCCGGCGGGTTGTTCATCCTGCCGTTCTTTCTGGGCTCGGCGACCGCCGGCCAGCTCGCCGACCAGCACGACAGGGCGTGGCTGATCCAGGTGATCAAGCTTTCCGAGATCGCGCTGATGCTGGCGGCGGCAACGGCCGTGCTTGCCGGGAGCACGACTGCTCTGCTCGCCCTGCTCTGCGTGATGGGGGTCGAGGCGGCGTTTCTCGGCCCCCTCAAATACGCGATTCTGCCCGATCTTTTGGCGCCGCACGAGCTGTTGCTCGGCAACGCGCTCGTCGAAGCCGGCACGTTCATCGCTATCCTGCTCGGCACGATCGCCGGCGTGCTGATCGCCTCGCGCCACGGCGCTGCCTTGGTCGCCGGGCTGATCGTGCTGGTCGCGCTTGCGGCCTGGGGAGCGAGCCTGGCGATCCCGCAGACGGCTCCGGCGGCGGCGCGCAGCCGGTTGCGCTGGAACCTCCTCGCCGCCACCGCGCGGGTCATCCGCGAGGCCGCCCGCGAAAAAATCCCATTCCGCTCGATTCTCGGGATTTCGTGGTTCTGGCTCGCCGGAGCGATCTACCTGTCGCAATTCCCGGCCTATGTCCGCTTTTTGCTCGGCGGCAGAGAGGTGGTCGTGACCCTGTTCCTGGCCGTCTTTACGATCGGCATAGCACTCGGCTCTCTTCTTTGCACCCGGCTTCTCAACGGCCGCATCAGTGCCCGGACGGTACCGTGGGGCGCGTTGGGCATCGGCCTGTTCTCGATCGACCTCTGGCTGGCGAGCCCGGCTGCTCCGCTGCGAGGCGACGCCCTTGTCGGCCTTGCCGCATTCATCGCGCGGCCGGCGCATTGGCGGATCCTTGCCGATCTTCTCGGCATCTCGGTGTCGGGCGGCATTTTTATCGTGCCGCTCTACGTGCTGCTGCAGGCGGCGAGCCCGCGCCGCCAGCGCGCCCGCGCCATCGCGGCCAACAACATCGTCAATTCCGCGGCGATGGTGATCGCCGCCGTCGCGACAATGGCGCTGTTGGCCGGGGGGGTCGGCGTGCCCGGCCTGTTCCTGCTCACCGGCGGGGCGACGCTTGTCGTCGCTGCACTTTTCTGGCGATTGTTGCCGAGCTTTGCCGGCGCCCGGGTGGCGATCGAGATCGACGCAGAGCGTCTCTGACTGAACCGTCAGTCCCCTCGACTTCGCCTCGACAGGAAGGTAGCGCCGGTCGCCGGCGGCGCTCGCCGGCGGAAACGCCGCGCTCGTCCTCGGGCCAAAGTGGAAGATTATGCCAGGATTCTTCTTCGGCGGATCCGGGAGCTGGGCGATGACTGTGTGGTGGTTTCCCCTTCGCTGATCCCGAAGAAGCCGGGCGCGCGGATCAGGATGCGTACCCGGGCTAGTGGATAGCACCCGACTGATCGTACCCATCGATTCGTCATACCGGCGCAGGCCGGTACCCACGGCAGGCATGGGTCCCGGCCTTCGCCGGGAAGACAAGAAACGGAGTCGAATGTCTGGCTCCTACCGCTGGTGTGGTGTCTCTGGAATAGGATTGCTTACGGCGGAATCGCGGCGAGCGCACGTCTTGCGGCGTCGATTTTGCGCAGGATGTCCTCGCCCTGGGCCGTCCAGGCGTAGCGTCTCGGGTTGCCGCCGCGCGGCCAAAAAGGCGGTGATGGCGTCGGCCAGCTCGCGCGTCGAGGCAAAGCTATTCTCGCCCGATGAACGCCGTCAAATCGCCAAAGAAGCGCTCGACCGGGTTCATCCACAACGACGAGGTCGGCGTGTAATGCCTGTGGAACCGGGCATCCCGCCCCAGCCGCCCGGGGCGAAGGTTTCGAGATCGCTCGACAATCCCGCGCGCTCCCTGTACCGCCTATCGTTTACCGGTTGATGCCGCCCATGCAGAGGTATTTTGAATATTCGACCCTTATGCCTTCTGGAACAGAGCGAATGCCGCCTTGACTTCTTCCTCGCTGGCGGCCTCCCAGGCGAGGCCTTCGTCAACCGCTGCCAATTCATCCGGCGTCGCGTGGTAAGCGGCGCCGGCGAGTTCTGCCTCGATTTCAAGCGCAACCTTCGCCAGCTCCTGCTGCCGGTTCTTCGGCCAGGTAGGGACCCGTTCCAATACTGCCTTAACCTGATCTCTGGTCCTCACATATTCCGATCCTGTCCCGGCGCTCTACTTTGATGCTCCGGGTCGGCACCGCTCACGCACTTTCCGGCGCCGCCGAAGCCGCTGCGCTAGATTGCTTCGTCGCCTAGCGGCTTCTCGCAATGACCCTAAAGATGTCCTTGCGAGCGAAGCGAAGCAATCTCGGCCAGCTTGGCTCGGCGGCAATCCCGGCTCAGCGGTCGATGCCGCCCATGCAGAGGTATTTGATTTCGAGGTAGTCCTCGATGCCGTATTTCGAGCCTTCGCGGCCGATGCCGCTCTCCTTCATGCCGCCAAAGGGCGCGATCTCGGTCGAGATGATGCCCTCGTTGATGCCGACGATGCCGTATTCGAGCGCCTCGGCGACGCGCCAGATGCGGCCGATGTCGCGGCTGTAGAAATAGGCGGCGAGGCCGAATTCGGTGTCGTTGGCCATCTTGATCGCCTCCGCCTCGGTCTTGAAGCGGTAGAGCGGCGCGACCGGGCCAAAGGTCTCCTCCCGGGTGATGACCATGTCGGTCGTGACGCCGGTCAGCACGGTCGGCTCGAAAAAGCTGCCGCCCAAGGCGCTGCGCTTGCCGCCGATCACGATTTTGGCACCCTTTCTGACCGCGTCGGCGACATGGGCCTCGACCTTTTCGACCGCCTTCATGTCGATCAGCGGCCCGATCACGGCACCGGGCTCGAAGCCGCCCGCGACCTTCATCGCCCCTGCGGTTTCGGCCAGCCGCTTGGTAAAGGCGTCGTAGACCCCGTCCTGCACCAGGATGCGGTTGGCGCACACGCAGGTCTGGCCGGCGTTCCGATATTTGGAGGCGATCGCCCCCTTGACCGCCATCTCGATGTCGGCGTCGTCGAAGACGATGAACGGCGCGTTGCCGCCCAATTCCATCGAGGTTTTCTTGACCGTCGCGGCGCATTGCTCCATCAGCAATTTGCCGATCTCGGTCGAGCCGGTGAACGTCAATTTGCGCACGATCGGGTTCGAGGTCAGCTCGCCACCGATCTCCTTGGCCCCGCCGGTAACGCAAGAAAAGACGCCGCGCGGCACGCCGGCGCGCTCGGCCAGTTCGCACAGCGCCAGCGCCGAATAGGGGGTCGCGGAGGCCGGCTTAAGCACCATCGTGCAGCCGGCGGCGAGCGCCGGCCCGCATTTCCTGGTGATCATGGCCGCCGGGAAATTCCACGGGGTGATCGCGGCGGTGACGCCGATCGGCTCCTTGGTCACGACGATGCGCTTGTCGGCCATGTGGGCCGGGATCGTGTCGCCGTAGATGCGTTTGCCTTCCTCGCCGAACCATTCGATGAAAGCGGCGGCGTAGGCGATCTCGCCCTTCGACTCGGCGAGCGGCTTGCCCTGCTCGGCGGTCATCAGCGCGGCCAGGTCTTCCTGGTTCGCCATCATCAGGTCGTACCAGCGGCGCAGGATGTGCGCGCGCTCCTTGGCGGTCTTGGCGCGCCAGGCCGGCAGCGCCTTGTCTGCCGCCTCGATCGCGCGGCGGGTTTCCTCCGCGCCCATCCTGGGCACGGTGCCGAGGGTTTCCCCGGTCGCCGGGTCGGTGACCGGGATCGTGCCGCGGTTCAACGCGTCGACCCACTCGCCGTCGACATAGCATTGCTGGCGGAACAGCTTTGGATCCGAAAGCTTCATCGCGCACACCTCCCTTGAGCTTTACGATACGTACGAAGCAGCCTTGACATTGGCAAGGCTCGCCGGGAGTTCCGCGCAAAGGCAGCCCGCGATGATGCTGGCCGATCTCGTTCTTGGGGTGCACCTCGCGGTCATTCTGTTCAATGTGTTCGGGCTGGTCGCGGTGCCGATCGGTGCGCTGTGCCGGTGGCGGTTTGTGCGCATCCGCTGGTGGCGCGTGATGCACGTCCTGTTGCTGGCGGCCGTGGCGGTGCAGGCGGTTGCGGGCCGCGCCTGCATTCTGACGCTGTGGCAGGCGGCGCTTGACGGGGGCTCGGCGGATGGCGTGCCGCTGGTCATGGCCTGGGTCAATCGGCTGATCTACTGGCCACTGCCGGTCTGGGTTTTCGCCGCGCTTTACCTATTCGTCTTCGGCTACGCCCTGGCGCTGCTTTGGCTGATCCCAACAGCACGGTTCGCCAGCATTCACCGCTGCTGACGCGAAAGCCCGTGCCAAGGCCACGTCCCGTCCGGCGGTCGGGAGGTACCGGCGTGAACGTCCTCGCCCTCGGCGTCGGCCAAGGGCATACTTACGGCACGATGCTTGCGGAGGGCTGGAATTGCTCGACGATCGGCGCATCCTGTTGATCATCTCCGGCGGGATCGCGGCCTATAAGAGCCTCGACCTGATCCGCCGGCTGCGCGAGCGCGGGGCGGCGGTGCGCGCGGTCATGACCGCGGCGGCCCAGCATTTCGTCACGCCGCTGTCGGTCGCGGCGTTGTGCGAGGACAAGGTCTACACCGACCTCTGGTCGCTGACCGACGAGAGCGAGATGGGCCATAT
>DATKHX010000563.1:0-15359 GCA_035510075.1 Allostellaceae bacterium | reverse complement strand
AGCCGGCTGGGGTCGCAGAATCGCGTGACTATTTGCCACTCGGCGCGCGACCGCAGCACCGGGATGAATTCGATGCTGACAAAGCCCGGCGCGACCGCCGCCGCCGCGGTGATGCGGGCCTGCCATGTCAAAAACGCGGCTCGAGCGCCGTCGCGGACGCGCAACCGAACGGCAATGGCGCAGGGCGCGGTCTCATCGTTCATCGAAATCCCCGGAAATCTCGATCATTACCCAGAGGGGCGCGCTCATAGGCGGCTCCCGGCACCCCAAGCCGAAAATCCAGCTGTGACGGTTTGTCTCGCGGCGAGCTCGGCCGAGCCGATGCGCACCGAAAGTGCACAGCTTCGTAAAGATTTATTTTCGTCTTGTCGCGATACTTGGGGCGGCCGCCGCCTCCGAAATCTCTTCGTACCTTGCAGGTTGACAGCAACGGTGCCGGTGACTAACGGGGATGGCCGCCGTCAGCTACGCGAAAGAATGACCGTGTCCACTGTTACTAAACCTGCGATGCCGCCGCGCCTGCGGTCACCCCATCTGCGCCGTCTCGAAGCCGAAGCGATCGGGATCATGCGCGAGGCCGTTGCCGAGTTCCGCAACCCGGTCATGCTCTATTCGATCGGCAAAGATTCTAGCGTCATGCTGCATCTGGCGCGCAAAGCGTTCTTTCCGGGCAAACCGCCGTTTCCGCTCCTCCATGTCGACACACAGTGGAAGTTTCGCGAGATGATCGCATTTCGCGACGCGACCGCGCGCCGGCTCGGCATCGAGCTGATCGTCCACACCAACGAGGACGGTGTGCGCCGCGGGATCAACCCGATCGCCTCGGGCTCGGCGCTGCACACCGCGGTGATGAAGACCGAGGCGCTGAAACAGGCGCTCGACCATTTCGGCTTCGACGCGGCCTTTGGCGGGGCGCGCCGCGACGAGGAAAAAAGCCGGGCGAAGGAGCGGGTGTTTTCGCTGCGCGGCGCCAATCACAGCTGGGACCCGCGTAACCAGCGCCCGGAATTGTGGCGGCTCTACAACACCCGCCTGCGCGAGCGCGAGACGATGCGCGTCTTTCCGCTCTCGAACTGGACCGAGCACGATGTCTGGGAATACATCGCGGCCGAGGACATACCGGTGGTGCCGCTATATTTCGCCGCGCTGCGCCCGGTGGTCGAGCGCGGCGGCACCTGGATCATGGTCGACGACGACCGCTTGCCGCTGCTGCCGGGCGAGGCGCCGCAGCACCGGCTCGTTCGGTTCCGCACGCTCGGCTGCTATCCGCTGAGCGGGGCGATCGAATCGGCCGCGAGCAATACCGCCGAGATTCTCGAAGAATTGCGCGACGCCCGCCGTTCCGAACGCCAGGGCCGCCTGATCGACAGCGACGAGGACGCGGCGATGGAGCGAAAAAAACGCGAGGGCTATTTCTGATGGCGATTGCGTGCCTGGCGAGCCGGCAGCCCCCTGATCGCGACCTGTTGCGCTTTCTGACTTGCGGCTCGGTCGACGACGGCAAGTCGACGCTGATCGGCCGGCTGCTCCATGACTGCGCGCTGATCTTCGACGACCAGCTCGAAGCGCTGGAGCGCGAATCGCGGCGGTTCGGCACGACCGGCGGCGACATCGATTTTTCGCTGTTGCTCGACGGGCTCGAAGACGAGCGCCAGCAGCGCATCACGATCGACGTCGCCTATCGCTTTTTTGTGACCCCGGCGCGCTCGTTTGTCGTCGCCGACACTCCGGGCCACGAGCAATACACCCGCAACATGGCGACCGGGGCTTCGACCTGCGAGCTCGCGGTGATCCTGGTCGATGCCCGCAACGGGGTCGTCGCCCAGACCCGGCGACATGCGTTCATCTGCTCGCTGCTCGGCATTCGGCAGTTGGTGGTCGCGGTCAACAAGATGGATCTCGTCGGTTTCGACGAAAGCAGGTTTTCGGACCTCGCTGCCGGGTTTTCGCAGTTCGCGGCGGGGTTGGGCGATGCCGAGGTGTGCGCGATCCCGCTCTCGGCGCTGGCCGGCGACAACGTCACCCGGCGATCCGATCGCATGCCCTGGTATCACGGGCCGAGCTTGCTCGAACACCTCGAAACGGTCGAGATCGCGCGCAACGGCGACGCGCGCCGATTCCGCTTCCCAGTGCAATGGGTCAACCGCCCCAATGCCGAGTTCCGCGGCTTTTCCGGCACCGTCGTCTCGGGTTCGGTCGCACCGGGCGATCTGGTCCTGGTCGCCGGCTCCGGAAGATCGACACGGGTCCGGGAAATCGTGACCTTCGACGGCGCGCTCGATCGCGCCGGCATGGGTGATGCGGTGACGCTCCGGCTCGCCGATGAGATCGACATCGCGCGCGGCGACCTGCTCGCCGACCCGCGCGACCCGCCGGAGTTCGTCGATCAGTTCGCGGCTCACGTGATCTGGATGAGCGAGCATCGGATGGTTCCCGGCCGCTCGTATCTTCTCAAGATCGGCACCCGCACCGTGCCGGCGACCATTACCGCGCTAAAGCACCGCGTCGATGTCGACACCTTGGCGCATCTCGCCGAAAAGAGCCTTGGGCTGAATGACATCGGGTTCTGCAACCTGTCGACCGCAGCTCCGGTCGCCTTCGACCCTTATTCCGACAACCGCGACACCGGCGCCTTTATCCTGATCGACCGGCTCACCAACGAGACCGCCGGGGCCGGGATGATCGCGTTCGGTTTGCGCCGCGCCAGCAACATCCACTGGCAGGCGCTGACCGTCGGCCGCGACGAGCGGGCGGCGCTGAAGGGCCAGGCCCCGGCCGTATTATGGCTGACCGGGCTGTCGGGAGCGGGTAAATCGACGATCGCCGATCTGGTCGAAAAGCAGCTGCTCACCGCCGGCCGTCACACGATGCTGCTCGACGGCAACAATGTCCGCCATGGGCTCAACCGCGATCTCGGCTTCACCGATGTCGACCGGGTCGAAAACATCCGCCGCGTCGGTGAGGTTGCAAAGCTGATGGCGGAGGCCGGGCTGATCGTGATCTGCTCGTTCATCTCGCCGTTTCGCGCCGAGCGGCGGATGCTGCGCGAACTGATCGAGCCGACGGCGTTTCTCGAAATCTTCGTCGACACGCCGATCGCGGAGTGCATCCGCCGCGACCCGAAGGGCCTCTACGCCCGCGCCAAAGCCGGCGGGATCGAGCACTTTACCGGGCTCGATTCGCCTTACGAAGCGCCGGAAGCTCCGGAGCTTCGCCTGACCACTCTCGGCGCCGCACCTGAAGACGCCGCCGAGCAGATCATCGATGCGTTGCGCCGGCGCCGGATCATTTGACCGATAGCGGCGCCGCACGGCCCCGTGCCGCGCTTTCGCCACGCGCCGAGAGCAGCTGATCGAAATAGGCGATCGTGCGCGCGAGGCCGTCCTTGAGCTCGGTGCGCGGCTGCCAGCCGAGCACGGCCTGGGCCTGGGATATGTCGGGGCAGCGTTGGACCGGGTCGTCGACCGGCAACGGCCGGTACACGATTTCCGAGCGCGAGCCCGTGAGGGCGATCACCAGCTCGGCGAGTTCGCTGACCGAGGTTTCGACCGGGTTGCCGAGATTGACCGGCCCGGTGATGTCGTCGGGAGCGGCCATCAGTGCCAGAA
This sequence comes from Allostellaceae bacterium, assembly GCA_035510075.1. Taxonomy (GTDB): domain Bacteria; phylum Pseudomonadota; class Alphaproteobacteria; order ATCC43930; family CGMCC-115725; genus AP-15. The sequence goes on along the minus strand of DATKHX010000563.1, from coordinate 11,751 downwards.
ATCCGTTGATCAAATCGTCCACATAGCAGAAAGCGCGGGTCTGGCTGCCGTCGCCGTAAAGCGTGATCGGTTCGTTGTGCAGTGCCTGCACGATGAAATTGGAGACGACGCGGCCGTCATTGGGGTGCATGCGCGGCCCATAGGTGTTGAAGATGCGGGCGACGCGGATCTTGAGATTGTGCTGACGGTAATAGTCGAAAAACAGAGTCTCGGCGCAGCGCTTGCCTTCGTCGTAGCAGGCGCGCGGGCCGATCGGATTGACGTTGCCGCGATAGCTTTCGAGCTGCGGGTGCGAGGTCGGGTCGCCGTAGACCTCGGATGTCGAGGCCTGGAATATCTTCGCCTTCAGCCGTTTCGCCAATCCCAGCATGTTGATCGCGCCGATGACGCTGGTCTTGGTCGTTTGCACGGGGTCGAACTGATAGTGAATCGGCGACGCCGGGCAGGCGAGATTGTAGATCTCGTCGACCTCGACAAACAGCGGGTGGGTAATATCGTGCCGCATTGCCTCGAAATGCGGGTCCCCCAACAGTGGCGCAACATTGTCCTTGCGCCCGGTAAAGTAATTATCGATGCAAAGGACATCGTCGCCTCGAGCGACGAGGCGCCCGCACAGATGCGAGCCGAGAAAACCGGCGCCGCCGGTGACGAGAACGCGCTTGGCGACGACACTGCTCATCGAAGGTTACCCCATAACGGGCTTGAGAGGCCGGCGAACCGGTCAGCTGAACACGCGCCACACCGGGCGGCCGACCTGCGCCGCTCGGCCGACGGAGATGTAGAACAGGCCGGCAGCGGCCATTTCGCTCGGCTGATAAATGTTGCGCAGATCGATCACCAGAGGGTGAGCAAGCAGGCTCTGCACCCGCGCGAGATCGAGCGCGCGAAACGCGTTCCACTCGGTCAACAGGACGAGCGCGTCCGCACCCGCCATCGTTTCGTAGGCGTCGGCGCAGTAGACCAGCCCGGGCAGCAGCTTTTTCGCCTCGTCCATACCCTCGGGGTCGAATGCGCGGATTGTCGCCCCGGCTTCGCTCAAACGCGGCAGGATCGCGAGGCTCGGGCTGTCGCGCATGTCGTCGGTGTTGGGTTTGAAGGTCAGGCCAAGCACCGCGAGAGTCTTGCCGGCGACGCAGCCGCCGCAGGCTTCGGTGATCTTATCGGCCATGCGTTCCTTGCGAGCGTCGTTGACCTGCACCACGGTTTCGACGATCGACAAAGGCGTCTCCGCCTCGCGCGCGGTGCGCACCAGCGCCAGGCAGTCCTTAGGAAAACAAGAGCCACCAAAACCGGGCCCAGCGTGCAGGAACTTGCGCCCGATGCGTCCGTCGAGGCCAATACCCTTGGCGACCTCCTGCACATCGGCGCCGACCTTTTCACACAGATCGGCGATCTCGTTGATAAAGGTGATCTTGGTCGCGAGAAAGGCGTTGGCTGTGTATTTGATCAGCTCCGCCGTCTCGATGTCGGTGAACACCATCGGCGTCTCGATCAGGTACAGCGGGCGGTAGAGCGCGTGCAGGATTTCGCGGGCCCTGTCGCTTTCGGCGCCGATCACCACGCGATCGGGGCGCATGAAGTCTTCGATTGCCGAGCCTTCGCGCAGAAATTCGGGGTTCGAGGCGACATCGAAGCCGCCTTGCGGTCTCGTCCGGCGCAGGATCGCGGCAACCTCGCGGCCGGTGCCGACGGGCACCGTCGATTTCGTGACGACGACCGCGTAATCGGTCAAGGCATGCCCGATTTCCTCGGCGGCCGCGAAGACATAGGAAAGATCGGCATGGCCGTCGCCGCGGCGCGAGGGGGTTCCGACCGCGATGAATACGGCCTCGGCCCCGGCGACCGCCATCGTTAGATCGGTGGTGAAGGAAATTCGCCCGGCCGCCGCGTTCCTCGCCACCAGTGCTTCGAGCCCGGGCTCGAAGATCGGCACCTCGCCCCGCTGCAGCCGCGTGATCTTGGCATCGTCCTTGTCGACGCAAACGACCTCGACGCCGAATTCGGAAAAGCACGCGCCCGAGACCAGCCCAACATAGCCTGTACCGATAATTGCGATGCGCATGCTGTCCGCCCCTTGCTCGAATGCGCCCAAAAACGACGACCGCGCCGGCTTATTCCGTCGACCCGAACGCGGCAACTCGCCGCGTCCGATCGAAAAGCATCCTTTGGAAGAGCCGCCGGGTTTACCGCGTTGTGCGGTTCGCAAAAGGATACAGGCGCGCAACTCCGATGCCATCATCAATTCTCGTAACGGGCGGTGCTGGTTACGTCGGCGCCCACGCCTGCAAGGCGCTGGCCCGGGCCGGGTATGTGCCGGTCGTTTACGACAACCTGTCGCGCGGGCATCGCGAGGCGGTGCGTTGGGGTCCGCTGGTCGAGGGCGACATCGCCGACCAGGCGCGGCTTTGCGCTGTCATCGCCGAGCATCGCGTGACAGCGGTCGTGCATTTCGCCGCCTACGCTTATGTCGGCGAATCGGTCGCCGACCCGGCGCTTTATTACCGCAACAACCTGTCCGGCACCTTGGCGCTGCTCGAGGCGATGCGAGCATCGGATGTCGCGGAGATCGTGTTCTCGTCGACCTGCGCCACCTACGGCACCCCCGATGCCGTGCCGATCCGCGAGACCGCGGCACAAAATCCGATCAATCCCTACGGCGAGACCAAGCTTGCGATCGAGCGGGCATTGCACTGGTACGGCCACGCCTATGGGGTGCGCTCGGTGGCGTTGCGCTACTTCAACGCCGCCGGGGCCGATCCCGAAGGCGAGATCGGCGAAGACCACGAGCCCGAAACCCATCTCGTGCCGCTGGTGCTGCAAGCGGCGCTGGGGCAACGCCAGGCGATCGAGGTTTACGGCACCGACTATCCGACGCCGGACGGCACCGCCATCCGCGACTATATCCACGTCGTCGACCTCGCCAGAGCCCATTTGCGAGCCGTCGAGCGACTGCACGCCGGCGGCGGGAGCATTGCCCTCAATCTCGGGACCGGGCAGGGCCATTCGGTGCGCGAGGTAATCGCAACCGCCGAGGCGGTCAGTGGCCGCAAGATACCGGCGCGTGACGCGCCGCGGCGGCCTGGCGACCCGCCGGCGCTGGTCGCCGACCCGCGCCTCGCGATGGAGACGCTCGGCTGGTGCGCGAGCCACTCCAGCCTCGAAGCAATCATCCGCACCGCCTTCGCCTGGCATGGCCGCCGGCCGACGTGACCGCCCAACGCGTCAAGCGACTGAGTGCCATGCCACGCGCCGGAATGAAACGGCACATCATGCGTTATGCGTGCGCTGCCGCTGTCTCGGGACGGCTGGCTCGGCAGCGGCCCCGGGAGCTTCGGACATGACCTTGGTCGAGACCGACGACTTAGCCGATATCGTCGGTGCGGCGTCTCTCCCACGTATCGCGGCGGACGAGCCGATCCGTGTCAGCGGCAAGTTCTTCTTCACCGGCGAGCGCAAGCATTTTGTCAAGGGCGTCACGTATGGCCCGTTCCCTTGCGGCAGCCACGGCGCGCCGTTCCCGGAGCCAACGACGGTCGACTTGGATTTTGCATTGATGGCCGAAGCCGGGATAAACACGGTGCGGGTATTCACCGTCCCGCCGGCATGGCTGCTTGACGCCGCCCGACAAGCGGGTCTGAAGGTCTTGGCGGGTCTTCCCTGGCCGCAGCACGTTACTTTTCTCGACAACCCGGCGATCCAGGCCGAGATCAAAGAAGCCGTAATCGCCGGAGTGCGCGCCTGCCGACGCCACCCGGCGATATTCGCCTATCTCGTCGGCAACGAGATCCCGCCCGACATAATCCGCTGGCACGGCGCCGAGCCGGTGCGGCGGTTTCTGCGCGAACTGGTCGCCTGCGTCAGAAAAGAGCACCCGGAGGCGCTGGTCAGCTACGCCAATTTCCCGTCGACCGAGTACCTGACGATCGACTTTACCGACTTTGTCTGCTTCAACGTCTATCTGCACGACGAGACCGCGTTCCGGCGTTATGTCGCGCGGCTGCACAACCTGGCCGTCGACAAGCCGCTGGTGCTGACCGAGTTCGGCGTCGATTCGATCCGCGAAGGCAGGGAAGGCCAGCGTCGGGTGCTGTCGTGGCAGGTCCGCACCGCGTTCGAGACTGGTGTCGCCGGCACCTGCGTCTTCGCCTGGACCGACGAGTGGTTCACCGGCGGCCATCTGATCGAAGACTGGGCGTTCGGTCTCGTCGACCGCGAGCGCCGGCCGAAGCCGTCGCTGCTCGAGGTCGAGAGCTGCTACAGCGGCCCGCTGCCGCCGCCGTTGCAGCACTACCCGAGGGTCTCGGTCGTCGTCTGCGCCTACGATGCCGAGCGCACGATGGATGCGTGTCTCGCTTCGCTCGCGGCGCTGAACTATCCCGACTACGAGGTCATCGTCGTCAATGACGGCTCTCGCGATCGCACCCTCGAAATCGCCGAGAGCTACCCCTATTGCCGCATCGTCAGCCAGCCGAACAAAGGCTTGAGCGTTGCCCGCAACGTCGGCGCCGAGGCCGCGACCGGCGAGATCGTCGCCTATACCGACAGCGATTGCGTTGCCGACCCGGATTGGCTGGCTTATCTCGTTGCCAAGATGGAAGCGAGCGGGCTCGCTGCCTGCGGCGGCCCCAATTTTCCGCCACCGGAGGACAGTCTCGTCCCGGCCGTGGTCGCGGTGGCGCCGGGCGGCCCGACCCATGTTCTGCTGAGCGACGAAGTCGCCGAGCACATCGCCGGATGCAACATGGCGTTCCGCCGCGAGTCCTTGCGCGAGCTCGGTGGTTTCGATCCGGTCTATCGCGCCGCCGGTGACGATGTCGACATTTGCTGGCGGTTTCAGGATGCCGGTTATGTCATCGGCTTCAGCCCGGCCGCGATCGTCTGGCACTTCCGCCGCAACACGGTCAAAGCCTATTGCAACCAGCAACGCGGCTACGGCAAGGCTGAGGCCCTCGTTTATTCGAAGCATCCGTTCCGCTTTAACCTGTTCGGCCAGGCGAAATGGCTCGGCCGGATCTACGGCGATCTGTCGACCTCGCTGCTGCTCTCGCGCCGGCCGGTGATCTATTCGGGCGTGTTCGGGCGAGGTCTGTTCCAAACTCTGTACGAGTCGCCGTCCTCGCTGACCGCCTTCTTGCCGCTGACCTTCGAGTGGAGTGCGGCGTCGATCGTGCTGGCGTTGGCGGGCGTCGTCGGCGGCGGATGGTGGCTGCTGCTCGTCGTCCCATGGCTCGCCACCTGGGCGATGTGCGCAAACGGCGCGCTGAAAGCGCCGATCGACCGGCGCTTCGCCGGACCGAAGGCCCGTGGCTTGGTGGCATTGTTGATCTATCTCGGCCCGTTGCTGCGTGGCTGGGAACGCATAAAATGGCGCATTCGCGAAACCCGCGCACAGCCGCATGCAGCACCGGGGCAGACCGAGCAGCAGGCCCGGATCTCCTGGTGCGAACGCGCCTTTTATCTTGGCTATTGGAGCGAAGCCGGAACCGAGAAGGAGGCGCTGATCGGCGGCCTGATGGAGTTTCTGGCGCCGCAAAAATATTTCGTCGTGCCCGACACCGGATGGAGCGGTTGGGATCTGAAGATCGCCCGCGGTCTGTCCAGCCGTGCGCTGGTCCTGGTGTGTGCCGAGAATCACGGCGGCGCCAAGAGATTGCTGCGGGTGCGATGTGCGATGAGGCTGTCGCGGTTCGCGATCTTCCTGCTGCGCAGTTACGCGGTGCTGACGGCTTTCGCGCTGATGATGGGGTGGCCGGTGGCGGCGGCGGTGCTCGCCGCGGCGGCACTCGTCAATTTTGCGGCCATGGCGGTAAAGCTCACCGTCTTTGGGCGCCTGATGCATCGCATCATCGAGGCTGTGGCCAACCCCACGGGGCTGACGCCGGTCACCCCGAAGGCGGCGCGCCAAGCGGTCCCGGCGCCGCAGGCCGCCTGACACCTCGCCTAGGGCAGCCCTCGCGCGCCAACGTAGATGCTGAAAAAGCTCCTGCCTTATCTGCGCCCGCATCGCGGCCGCATCGTCTGGGTATTGGCCCAGGTGGTTTTGATCGCCGGGTTCGAGCTGCTGAAGCCATGGCCGCTGCAGGTGGTGATCGACAACGTGTTGGGGGGCAAGCCTTCGACCATTCCCGCCCTGCACGGCGTGCCCGCGGGTCGGCTGCTGATCCTCGCCTGTCTCGGGATCGTCGTCGTGCATGTGGGCAGCGGCGGGCTGACCCTGCTGCACAACTACACCGCGATCGGCGTCGGCCAGAAGATGGTCAACGACTTGCGCGGCGCGCTCTACGCGCGTCTACAGCAGCTGTCGCTGGCCTTCCACGACCGTCAGCGGGTCGGCGACCTGCTCTACCGCATCACTGCCGACAGCTTTGCCGTGCAGACGATGATCATGAACGGCGCCTTGCCGATCCTCTCGGCGGTGGTGCTCCTCGCCGGCATGCTGATCATCCTGTTTCCGCTCGACCCTTCCTTGACGTTGCTGGCGCTGACCGTCGTACCCGCGCTGTTCGCGCTGATCTCCGGCTTCAACCGCAAGATCGTCGATGTCGCGACAGAGGTTCGGACCACCGAGAGCCGGGTCTATTCTCTGGTTCAATGGGCGATGTCGTCGATCAAGGTGATGCAGGCGTTCACCCGCGAGGACGACGAGCATCGCCGTTTCATGGGGGCGAGCCGCGAAAGCCTGCGGGCGACCTTGCGTCTCTACAGCTGGCAGACGCTCTACTCGGCCGCCGTCAACGGCGTGATCGCCGCCGGCACGGCGCTCGTCATCTATGCCGGAGCACGGGCGGTGATGTCGGGTGCGCTGACGATCGGGCAGCTGATCGTGTTCATCTCGTATCTTGCGCAGCTCTACGCGCCGATCAATCAGATCACCCAGAGCTGGGGTCTGATCGCCGGCGCCCGGGTCGGCGCGCGCCGCGTGTTCGAGGTCCTTGATGCAGAGCCCGATCTTGCCGACGGCAGGCGCAGCTTTCCCGCGCAAGGTGCGCGTGGCGAGGTCGCATTGCGCGGTGTCAGCTTTCGCTATCGACCCGATACGCCGGTGCTGCGACGGATCGACCTGACGGTCCCGGCCGGTGCGAGGATCGCAATCGTCGGCCCGACCGGCGCCGGCAAGACGACCCTGCTCGGTTTGCTGCCGCGGTTTTACGATCCGACCGAGGGCAGCATAGCGATCGACGGCGTCGACCTGCGCGAATACACGCTCAAATCGCTGCGCAGCCAGATCGCGCTGGTGCTGCAGCCGCCGCTGATTTTTCCGCTCTCGGTGCGCGACAACATCGCTTATGGACGCCCGGGCGCCGATGATGCGGCGATCGTGCGCGCGGCGCGGCTCGCGCGCATCGACGAGCGGATAGCGTCGCTGCCCGACGGCTACGACACGGTGATCGGCGAATCCGGCGTCTCGTTGTCGGAGGGCGAAAAGCAGCGGATGACGATCGCGCGGGCACTGCTGCGCGACGCGCCGATCCTGATCCTCGACGAGCCAACCTCGTCGCTCGATGTCGCAACCGAGGCGCTGGTAATGGCCGGGATCGAGCGGCTGATGGAGGGCCGCACCACCTTCATCATCGCTCATCGGCTGTCGACGGTGCAGCGCTGCGACCGCATTCTCGTGCTGCAACAGGGGGTCATCGTCGAGCAGGGAGGTCTGGCCGAGCTGCTGCGGCGCGACGGCGTTTTCGCCGGCTATTACCGCAGCCAGTTCGCCCCCGGTCACGTGGCGATGTCCGAGGCGGCGATTGCTGGCTGATCGCCCGCGCATTGGTTGAATTAAAGATAACACCAATCGCTGAGGAGGGGCGGCCGCAGCATCATCCGCCTAAATCAAGCCCAAAAGCCTCCACAAATGTCTCTGTAAAGCCACGGTATGTCGACCATAACCGCCCAGCGAAGTTGGTAAACCACTGTCACCGTTGCAGCCGTCCTCTGGCATAGATTTTGTAAATGCTGGAACAGATACCGAAATCAGGGAACTGATTAACGATTCTTTGTTGTCAGCCGCCGATCGAGCCGCTAGGGTTTCGGCTGCGAGGCGCTTTGTCGACACGACGTTCCTCGGATAGAGCGGCGGAACACCACGGCTCGGCCCAGCTGCCCAGCCATCCGCCGACCGGGGAACGACCGACTGCCGGTGCTTCGAAGTCCGCCGCAACCTGGTCCGGTCAGCCCACCGGACGCCCACGGTGCGGCACTCGGTGGGGGAGATATGGTCGCCGACATTTCGGGCTGGGGAAGCAAGTTCTTCCCCGAGGTACGAATCTGTTTTCGTTCATCAGCCTCAGTCGTGATCTCGCGGCGACTGCAGGCGGCATTCCTGTCGGGCATGCTCGCGGCGACGGCGGCCATCGTATATCTCGGGGCGAGCCGGGTCGGTTACCAGCATCTCGTCGCCAAAAAGGAAGCCGCGGTCGCCCGCGCCCTAACCGCCAAAAGCGATGTGGAGCGCCGGATCAGCGGGCTCCAGCAGAAGCTCGCGGCCCTGATCCGCGACCGAGACCAGGCGCGGACTCAGACTGCCGCGCTCACCGACGAAGCCGGGAGGCTGCGCAATCAGCTTTCTGCGACCGATGGCAGGCTTCGCTCCCTCGAGCAAACCCAAACCCCGCCCATCCAGCAGCGCGCCAACACAGACAAGCAGCCCCCGGCTCCCGGAGCGGGGGAAACGACGACGGCCGGACAGATTGCCGACCAGGCAAAGACGCTCGACCAAACCCAGCAGGCGCTGCAGCAGGAAAAGGCGCAGAGCGCCGCCTTGGCAGCACAGCTCGGCAAGATCCAAGCGGATCGCGCCGCCGAGGAAGTGAGGTTCGCGCAGTACAAGGCGAGCCTCGAGGAGACAGCGAAGGAACTCGAGCAATTGGGCACGGTTCGCGGCAAGCCGGCGGTCCGCCGCGCCCGGGTTCGCGTTCAGCTCGGCGAGATCTGGCAAAAACTGTCGCAAATCCAGCTGCCGCAGCCGCAGGATCAGCTCGCCGCCGCCGCACCGGGCGCCCCCTCGGCGGCCGCCTCGACGCCGCCCGGCGATGGCGGCATCGGCATCGGCGATCTTGCGATGAACGGGGTCGTGGCGTTTGAGCACGCGCTCCGCTCGGCCGGGGTCGATGTTGCGCGGGTCCTGTCGAAATTCGGCACCGCGCCCGCGGAAGGCGGCCCCTTTGTGCCACCACCCAAAGGCAGCCTTGCGGCCGCCGCCGACACGGTCAGCCCCGAAAAGCTCGCGGCGATCGAGGCCTTGGAAAAAACCCTTCCGATCTCGGCGCCGCTCGCCCATTACGAGATCGGCAGCCCGTTTGGCGCGCGCATCGATCCGTTCAACCGCCGGCCGTCCTTCCATACCGGCATCGACATGGACGCGCCCTATTCGTCGCCGGTTTATGCCACGGCACCCGGGACCGTCATCTATTCCGGGTGGCTCGGCGATTACGGCCAGGCGGTAGAAATCGACCATGGTTTGGGGATCGTGACCCTATACGCGCATTTGCGGCGCTGTCTTGTCTCGGTCGGCCAGAACGTCCCGGCACAAGCCGAAATCGGGCTTGTCGGCACGACGGGTCGTAGCACCGGCCCGCATGTTCATTACGAAGTGCGGGTCGACGGCCAGCCGCAAGACCCCGAGAAGTTCCTCGGCCTCGCCCACCTGCTGCCAGTGGCGACGGCCCGTCAACTCACTCCAGCGGCAGGTGGACCAGCAGGAAGTAGCCGTTGACCATCAACAGGGTGGCAACGGCGGCGAGGGCCCCGCTCAAATGCACCAGCGGGCGCGAGACGGCAACGATGCTGACCGAGCCGAGCACGATCGCGATTTGGAACAGCGCCTCGGCGAAGTCGAAGTTCGGGTCGCGCTCAGCGGCGCGGTCGCGTTTCGCCTCCCAGTCCTTGGCCCTGGCCAGCAATTCCTGCTTGCCGCTTGCGGGTTCGTTTTCATAACGGTCCGCGGTAGCCCGCCAACGCTTGATCTCTTCAGCGAACTTAGCCTTGGCGGCATCGGGCATCGCCGGGTTGGCGACGAGTTGTGCTTCGAGTTGGTCGGCGGCCAGCCGGTACGAGGTCTGCCGGGCGTATTTCGCCTGGTAGAAGCCGTAGCTGTCGGAGGCCTGGATGTTGGCGTTGAGCATGACCTTGGTCGCGTTCGACCCGCCGAGCGTCGTGATCGCCAACAACATCGCGATGATGCCGAGATAAATCCCGGTGAATTTGCGGAAACTGGCATCCGCCCGAAGCTCCTCCGCTTCGCCGCGTATCGTCTCGGCGATCTCGCTCGCTTCCAACCAGTCCTCCCTTGGCATAACAGTCGCGCGACATTGGCCAAATAGCTGCCGGCGTCAAGTCCGACGGGAGGCTGAAAGAAACCCGGCTGCCGCAACGGAAACACGGCGGCTGAATTCATCGGACGGCGCGGCGGACTCCGCCCAAGCCCGTTACTGGTAATTGTAGGGCGGGTAGCCGTACGCCGCCGGCCCGTAATAGGTTTGCGGCGGATAGTAATAACCTGGCGCCGAGTTGTAGTAATATCCTTGCTGCGGATAATAATAGGACGGCGGCGCGGCGTAGACCGGCGGTGCCGTGGCGGCGATCGCTGCCCCGGCAAGCACCCCGCCGAGGATGCCAAGACCGATTGCGGCGCCCGTGCCCGGGCCGCCGGCATGCGCCGTCGTCGGGATCGCGGTCAGCGACATTGCGGCGAGCGCCCCCGCCATTGCGACGCCCCGGCCCAGCTGCGCGGCACGGGCGATCAACGATGGCGAGGCTTTGGGTTGCGTTTCGGTGCGGGTCTGCAGTTGCTTGGTCGACATGGCGCTCTCCACTTGGCTGATCGGACGGCTGCGTCGGCGATCGGAATTCTAACCGCGCAAATGTCGGCAGCCCGAAGCCGAGGCGCCACCTCGGAGAGTCCGCCGCGAGCCTGACCCATCGGCCCGCAACCAAGCCGGCCCAGGCCGCCGCATCGCCGCTCATGCATATCCCCGATACGTACGCGTGCAAGAGACCACCCGGCTCCCGGACGAGGCCCGATAGGCCACGATAGGATGCGCTTTGGGCGATTTCACTGTCGCCGTGCCCGTGACCAAAGGGTGCAGTTCGTAGTTCAGAAGGGTGCTTGACGCACGAGGAGCTCTTGTCAAGACCCCGACGCGGGATCGTAATCGTGGCGGCGATCGCCGTGTTGTCGCATGCAAAAAAGACCCGCCGGCTGGGCCAGACGGGTCTTTTTGCGGCGATTGAGGTTTAGTTAGGCGCGGGGCCGAAATGCGGCATCGTGTATGGATGTCGCGCGGGATCTTTATCGGCTTCGGTCGGCTGGTAACGCGGCTCACCCCATGCAGCGCCGTTGCCGGGCGACGGATAGATTTTGGCTGACGAAGCCGGAGGCGTCGCAGCGGCCGGAGCCGCCGGGGGGCTGTTCGGCGGCAATGCCGAAACCGACTGCGCCTGTGCGGTCGCGGCGATTCCCGCCAGCAACCCCACGCCCAAAACCGTCGATTTAAGCAAGCTGTTCATGGCGGGCTCTCCAATCGTAGATTGATGCAGGCATATCAGAATCATTGCCCCATGAGGGCAAACGATAATTGTGCATCGCACTCATGCGCAATTTTCATTTCCGGGGGCGAGGCAATCAGCCTCGATCCCGGTCGTAGCCTTCGCGACGGAGCTTGGGATAGAAACCAAAGAAAGCGGCCGCGAAGAGGAGCGCCATGCAGGACGCTCCAACCGATCCCGCGTGGTTCGGTTGTCGGCATCTGGTGGTGA
>DATKHX010000562.1:0-2443 GCA_035510075.1 Allostellaceae bacterium | reverse complement strand
GGGTTTGGCGACATCTACAAGGCCGCCGGTCGGTCGTTCTCGCTTTTGGTAGCCGCGGAATCGACGCCGTCGGTCTGATCGGCGAGAGACGTCCGCCGCCCTTATCAGCGCCAAAAAAATGACCCCGCGCTCCAGGCTGCCTGCAATGGCGATTCTCGTAAGCCGCTCATGCTCGACACAACGTCGACAAAGCCTGCGGGCCCATCTAGGTTGCGGGTTGATCGGGTGGAGTGATGGGCCGTGCCAGAAACGGTCGCGGAGAGAATTGCCGCGTGTCTTATTGCTGGCTTGCTGCTGGTTCTGGCCGCTTTCCTCATGTGGCCCGCTTTTGAGCACTTCAAAGGCGAGGCGACCGTCTATCGGATGTTCTGCGCGTCCAATCGCAACGACGACGGTCCTTGCGTTTTCAGGGACGAACTGACGTCGGTGACCGAGACCTATAAAGCGTTTCCCGATCAGCAGAGCGTCATCGTCTGGATCGGCAGCGAGGCGCCCTCGAAGCTGGACAATTGTGCCGTCCGCGACGCGCTGAACTGGCGTTGCACGAAAAGCGACAAGAAGGTCGGCACCGTCGAGCTGTCGATGGCGAATGGGCGTCTATCCGAGACTGTCGACGGATACCCTTCGCCAAGTCTGACGCTTTTTTATCAAGCGCCCCGCTGGCGCTGGTGGCTGGTGAAGATGCTGGAGACGTCAGGCTTGAGACGACAGGTGTGAGGCAGATTGATTGAGACAGACCGGGAGGCGACGAGGTGCCCGCGCAAGGAGGCATCAGTCGTGAACCTTGGCGGCGCGGGCGCGACAAATAATCGCCATTGTCCGCGAACGGCGGCGCGTGCTGCGACTGGATCGCGCCGACTGAGGTTACCGATGCCGATCGTCAGAATCCTGCTGGTGTTTCTCGCGCTCGCCTCGCCGGCGCTCGCGGAGGACGGTCTGCTCGATGCGGCCGCCGCGCGCGACGCCGCGCAGGCCTTCCGGGTCTACGTCGAAGGGGTGGCGAAAAAGGGCGAGCGGCCCGACCTGACCCGGCCGGAAGTCGCAGCGCTGCTCGACCGCATCTTCGATCTTGACGCCTTGAACGCGCTGCCGCCCGCGCAGGGGAGCGATCTTCCCTGGCTGCTCGACTGGATGGAAGCCGCCAACACGGCCAACAAATTGATCACCCGCTACGGCTCGAAGCCGGGGCCGGGGCCCGACTTGCCGGCGATCGAGCGCAACATGGCCGAGTACGAGGACCAGATCGCAGCCGCGCTGAACTTCCTGATCCACGGCCAGGCGCGCGAGGCGGTTTCGAGCAATCTATTCTGGGAGGGCCTTGCGCCGGAGCAGCGCACGCGCATACGCGAGCAGGGGTTTGCGGGCGCCCGCAACTCCAACGCCGAGTTTATCCTGAGCGCCATCTGCTCGGCGATCACCAGCGGCGGCAAGCCCGCCAACGCCCGGTTGGTGGCGGCCGCCATCCGCTACACAAGCGAGGTCTGGGCGAGCTATTTCCTGCCGCAGCAGCGCTCCCGCATCCTCGAACAGCTCGCCGGCTATACCAGGCAGGTGCCGGACGAGACGGCGCGAGCCGATCTCATCGCCTTCGCGGCCGCGCTTCAAGCCAAAGGTTGATCTGATTCTTCTTCACTTCTCCCCGCTTGCGGGGAGAGGTGAAGCAAACGAGACTGCCGGCTTCGTCAGCCGCAATTCCAGACCGGTCCGATCGGCGTCCGCGACCAGCACGGACCAAAGGTGCCGCCATTGTAATGGCCGTTGTAAAAGCCGGGCCGGCCGGGATAGTGCAGCTCGTCGTCGTAGCCGTAATATCGAGGGGTCGGGTCGATATACCAGGGGCGCCGGTTCTGGCGTGCCAACCGCCGCAACCCATCTTTCTGCATAAAGACCGGCTGGCTGTTGCTCAGCGGCTGTTGATAGCCCGGCAGGAAGCCGTAGCCATGCCAAACCGGCTTGGGCTTCTTCTGAACCGGCGCGGCTTGCGCGATCGCCGGCAGCAGCGACAGGACAACAGCAATGGATAGACACATGAGGCGCGACATAGGCTCACCATAGACATTCGGCGGCGGGAAGACCATTCAAATCCGGGTGCAAAATTCTTCGCTAACTCATAGCATGGGCCTGGCGGAGAGTGAGCGATGTCGAAGGCAATTCTGGTCTGCGTTTTGTTCTTCTCGGGCCTGATGTCAGGTTTGACATCCTGACTTAAAGACGACAAGCCGCCGTGCCAGAATGGCGGCGCTGGTTGATCCGCCCCCTTCCATATGGACGAGTTTGTAATGACGATCGATACGAGTCGCGCGGTCGAGATCGAAGCTTCACGCGCCAAGCTGCTCGGCCTTGCGGTCATCGGGGTCGTCATGACGGCGCTTTCGATGGCGATCGCCTTTCATGCGTTTCCCAAGGTCCAGCCCGGCAGCCTGGCCGAGTTCACCGGCTATGT
>DATKHX010000561.1:0-9155 GCA_035510075.1 Allostellaceae bacterium | reverse complement strand
GCGGCACCGTTTCGGCGTGGCCGCAGTGATGGCATAAGAGCCGCCGGGTAAAGCGGTGTTCGACCAGCCAGGCGCTGCAATTCGGGCACTGGAAACGGTGGCCGCAGGCACGGCACAGGGTCAGCGGCGCGTAGCCGCGGCGGTTCAGAAACAGCAACGCCTGCTCGCCGGCCGCAAAGGTTTCGGCCAGCGCCGCGACGAGCGGCGGCGACAGAAAGCGGCCGGGATCCATCCGCTCGCGGCGGAGGTCGACGAGCTTCACCTGCGGCAGCGCCGCTTCGGCGTGGCGACGCGGCAGGCTGACGCGCCGATAGCGCCCGCGCGCGACGTTGATCACGGTTTCGAGCGATGGCGTCGCCGACACCAGCACGATCGGGATGCCGGCCAGCGACGCGCGCAGCACCGCCATGTCGCGGGCCTGGTAGCAGACACCGTCCTCCTGCTTGTAGGACGGGTCGTGCTCTTCGTCGACGACGATCAGGCCCAACGCGCGAAACGGCAAAAACAGCGCCGAACGCGCGCCGACGACGACTGGCGCCCGCCCGTCGGCGACGGCGCGCCAAGTGTCGCGGCGCTCGCCTTGCCCGATCTCGGAATGCCATTGCGCCGGGGCCGCGCCGAACCGGGCGCGAAATCGCCCTAGCCATTGCGCGCCGAGGGCGATTTCCGGCAGCAGCACCAATACCTGCCGGCCGGCCGCGAGCGCCGCCGCGATCGCGGCGAAGTAGGTTTCGGTCTTGCCCGAGCCGGTGACGCCGTCGAGCAGGATGACGCCAAACCCGCCCGCCTCGACGCCGGAGACGAGGCGTCGCGCCGCAAGCGACTGGTCGGGTGACAGCAACGAGCCGGGCGAACGCCAATCGGGCCGCGTCGCCGCGGGCGGCTCGGCCGGAACGAGGCGATCCTCGACGAGCCCGCAGGCGGCGAGGGCGCGGACGACGCCGGCGCCGCATCCGGCGAGGCGCGCGGCCTCGGCCGCCGCCAAGGGCGGCGCGTCGCGAAGAGTTTCGAGCAGCCGGCGGCGCGCCGGT
This sequence comes from Allostellaceae bacterium, assembly GCA_035510075.1. GTDB lineage: Bacteria > Pseudomonadota > Alphaproteobacteria > ATCC43930 > CGMCC-115725 > AP-15. The sequence continues at coordinate 8,124 of DATKHX010000561.1, read as the reverse complement.
GTCAATAGCGCGGGCGACATCGGCTGGGCGAGCGCGGCAAGCCCGGCCGGCGAGATCGCCCAAAGGCGTCGCAGCCGCGGCGACTGCAGGGCCTCGGGGACACTCATCGCCATGCGCAACACCGCACCCCGCGGCGCCATCGTGTAGGCGGCGACACGGTCGACGAAGCGGCGCAGCCCCGGCTCGAGCGGCCGCAACGGCAGGGTCTCGGCAACCGGTTTCAGCCGTTCGGGCGGCAGCTCCGCCCCCTCCCCGTCCCAAACGACGCCGACGAGACTGCGGCTGCCGAGGGGGACCCGGACAAAGCTGCCCGGCTCGGGCTGCGGTGTGTCCTCCATCACACGATAGTCGAGCGCATCCGGCAGCGGCAGCGGCAGCAGCACGCGGACGCGCGGGGCGGTCGCGGCGCCGGGGCCGGGCGCGGCGGCTTTAACGGTGCTGTAAGCCGAGGCGGGCGCCTCGGAACTGGCATGGCGCTCGGGCATCGGCTAAACTCGCTCTCGATGCGAGGAGCGGCAAGCTCTTCGTGGTCCGCGCCCGAGCGCTGCGGCGCGCCATTTTGGGGTTGGAGTTCAGGTGGTCCTCGCAATGATCCGGTTTGTCGCCGCCCGCACCGTTATCGGCTGGCCGCACCGCGGCGCGGCGACGTGGAGCTAGCCTTGGCCGATCGTCCGCAAGACCAGCAAAAGCCGCTCGGCGCCGCCGAGCCTTCGCCGGGCGCGCCGAGCGTCACGCGCGCCGCCGATGTCATCGCCTATCTGCGCGAGCACCCGCATTTTCTCGAAAAACATCCCGACGCGCTGCATTTGTTGCGCGCGCCGAGCCGCGGCAACGGCGACGGCGTGCTCGACTTTCAGCATTTCATGCTCGAGCGCCTGCGCGGCGACCTGCAACGGGTGCAGTATGAGCAGAAGAACCTGATCGCGCTGAGCCGCGGCAACCTCGCCAGCCAGTGCCGGGTCCACAAGGCGGCGCTGACGATGCTGAAGGCGTTGAGCTTTGAGCATCTGCTGCAGATCGTTACGACCGACCTCGCGGTCCTGATCGATGTCGATGTCGTGACCCTCGGCATCGAAAGCACAGCGGCACAGACGACGCGGCTGCCGCTGCCCGGCATCCACCTATTGCGCTCGGGCATGATCGACCACCTGCTCGGACCCGACCGCGACGTGCGCCTGTGCACCGACATCAAGGGCGACCCGGCATTGTTCGGCGGTGCGGCCGGCCTCGTGCGCTCGCAGGCGCTGCTGCGGCTGTCCTTCGGCCGTTCGGGGCCGGCCGGGCTGATGTGCATCGGCACGCGCAAGGCCGGCGCCTTCCACCCCGGCCTCGGCACCGAGCTGCTGAGCTTTCTGGCGCGCGCCGTCGAGATCACGATCGCGCAGTGGCTCGAACGCGGCCGCTGACCCGGGCTCCAGTTGCCCTCGCCCACCCGGCGCTGCGGGCCGGGTCCCTCCTCTCCCGCAGTGCGGGAGAGGGTGACGAGCGCAGGCAGGCGGGTCAGGGGGCGTTGCAAAAGCCTATTTTCCCGATGGTGCCCGAGCCGGTGCCGTTGCCGCGGTTTTCGGCGGCGGACGATTTGCGCGCCGCAATCGCCTTGTGGACCGCCTGGCTGTTGGGCGAGCGCCGCGCCTCGGCGCACACGATCGCCGCCTATGGGCGCGATCTCTGTTCGTTTTTCGATTTTCTGACCGAGCATTTGGGCGAATCTCCGAGCCTTGCCTCGATCGATGGGCTGCACCCGGCAGATTTCCGCGCCTATCTCGCGCGCCGCGTCGGTGACGGCATCGAGCGCAGCTCGCTCGCGCGCAACATGTCGGTCCTGCGCGGCTTCGTGCGCTTTTTGCAGCGTCGCAGCCTGGTCGCGACGACGGCACTCGCGGCGCTGCGCTCGCCAAAGTTGCCGGCCGCGGTGCCCAAGCCGCTGACCGTCGACGACGCCCTCGCTGCGCTCGACGCCGCCGGTGAGCTGGGTCGGGAAGGCTGGCAAGGCAAACGCGACACGGCACTGCTGGCGCTGATCTATGGCTGCGGCCTGAGGCTCTCCGAAGCGCTGGGCCTCGGCCGCTCCGAGGCGCCGACCGGCGAGATGCTGACGATCACCGGCAAGGGCCGCAAGACGCGTCAGTTGCCGGTCTTGCCGGCGGTGCGCGAGGCAATCGCGAATTATCTCGCCGTCTGCCCCTATACGCTCGCCGCTGACGACCCGCTCTTTGTCGGCGCGCGCGGCGGCCCGCTGCATCCGCGCCTGGTGCAGCGGCAGATGGCGGCGGTGCGCGGCCATCTCGGCCTGCCGGCGACCGCGACGCCGCACGCGCTCCGCCACAGCTTTGCGACGCATCTGCTCGGCGCCGGCGGCGATCTGCGCGCAATCCAGGAATTGCTCGGCCATGCCAGCCTGTCCACGACCCAGCGCTACATTTCGGTTGAAACCGAGCGCCTGCTCGCGATTTACGACGACGCGCATCCGCGCGCCCGGACCGCGCACCGAGAGACGGACAGGTGCCGCCGGTGAGAGGAGGCAAAGTTGGATCTCGGTCTTAGCGGCAAGAAGGCGGTCGTCACCGGCGGTTCGCGCGGGATCGGCCGGGCGATCTGCGAGCTCCTGGCCGAGGAAGGCTGCGACGTGGCGCTGTGCGCACGCGGCGAAGCCGGGGTCGAGGAGGCGGTGACGGCTCTCGTCGGCAAGGGCGTGAAGGCGCACGGCGGGATCGTCGACGTGGCCGACACAACGGCGTTACGCGGATGGGTCGCCGACGCCGCGGGCCAACTCGCCGGGCTCGACATCTTCGTCGCCAATGTCAGTGCGTTGGCGCAGGCAATGGACGACGACTCCTGGCGCCGCAGCCTCGACATCGACGTCATGGGCACGGTCGCCGGGGTCGAGGCGGCGCTCCCGTTCCTCGAACAATCGACCGCCGGGTCGATCGTCGTGCTCGGCACCACCGGCGCCGTCGAGATCGCCGGCGCGCCGCGGCCCTATGCCTCGGTCAAGGCGGCGCTCTTACCCTATGTCAAGGCGCTCGCCCGCAACCTCGCCGCCAAGGGCGTGCGCGCCAACATGGTGTCGCCGGGCAACGTCTATTTCAAAGGCGGGGTGTGGAACGCGGTCGAGGAGAACAGCCCCGATGTGTTCAAGATGATGCTATCGCGCAATCCGATGGGCCGCATGGGCACGCCGCAAGAAGTCGCGAACGCCGTCGTCTTTCTGGCCAGTCCGCGAGCCAGCTTTATCACCGGGACCAACCTGATCATCGACGGTGCCCTGACCCAGCGTGTCCAGTTCTGAGGGCGGCTCGTACCGCCCTCAGCCTGGGGCTGCTAAATGCGGTCCCGGTTATAGCGGGCGCGCTCCGCGGCAATTTCTTCCGGGGTGTAAGCCGGCGCGTTTTCGTCGAAGGCTGTCCAGCCGCTTTCACGGTAGGCAGCGCCACGAACCGCCGGATCGATGGATTGATAGCGCCGCAGGATCTCGCGCACCGCCGGCGCGCGGTCGTCGGCGACGCGGGCCGCGACCAGCGTCCCGCCGCGGCGAACGCCTTCGGCGTACACCTGGGCATCGCGCTGGGGCACGCCCGCGCCGGTGAGCGAACCCACCAGACCGCCGGCCGCACCGCCCACAACAGCACCCCCCGCGGCGCCAACCGCCGTGGCGACCAGCCAGCCGGCAGCGACGACCGGTCCGACCCCGGGGATAGCCAAAAGACCGAGGCCGGTCAACAGACCGCCGACGCCGCCGACGACTGCTCCGATGCCGGCGCCCTTCCCGGCGTCCTCGCCGGCGTGCGTCGATTGGTGCTCGGCATACCGATTGTCAGCGTTGTTCGAAACGATGCTGACCTCGGAAGCTGGGACCCCCGCCTCTTCGAGCGCGTTAACCGCAGCGACCGCGCCATCGTATGTGTCATAGAGAGCAGTTACCGTCTGTGCCATCGCACATTCCTCGCTGAATCAGATAAATCGTGCGGCCTGATGCCACGTTACTTGCCAACGACATTGCCTTGAAAGTCGAGCGCGACGTGGAAAGTTGCACCTCCCTTTGAGGCCGTGCCTCTCCAGATGCCGTCTTTATCTTTGACGAGACCGCGAACGTCCGAATAACCGGCGCGCTGAATGCGGGATTTCGCCTGGGCCCGGGTAAAGCTGTTGGCTCCGGCCGCCGGCGCGCCCGGATTGTTGCTGTTGGAGTTAGCAACTGCCGGCGTGCCGGCATCGTGATTTACGGCGGGAGCCGCGTTCTGGGCAAAAGCACCACCCGTCAGAGCGGCGCCGCTCAAGGCTGTGACGACCGCCATGGCCAGAAGTCGCTTCATCGTTCGTTTCCGTGGGTTGCTTCATACACGTCGGACGAACGAATTCGGTTTTTCTTGCGTTCCCCGCGAGCGGCGAAATATGCCGGATAAATGTGCAAGGCCGGGGTCGTCCTGCTGCTCCTTATCTCCCCCTCCGATCCCCGACAGCGCGCTGATCTGGCGGGCTTCAGACCCCGCCGAGAGTCCCGGTCTACAGGGCTCGGACGTCGGCCGAAGCCTCGCTGCCGCGGCGTGTCCCGGCCGCCCGCGGTTTGCGGTACTGATGTGGCAGGCTTCCGCGGATGCCCGGCACAAGGCCAGGCAGAACGAAAGGGTCGCGACAGTGTGCCCGAATGCGACCGATCACCGGCCCCGCGGTCTTTGCGCTCGGGGCGAGGCGGAGGCGGCGGGCAGCGCGGCGGGATGAGGAAGGCGGGGGATCGGCTGGGTGGCGTCGGCGAGCCAGCGGGCGGTGTCGGGGTCGACAAGCGGGGTCAGGGTCTCGCGCACGCGAGCGTGGTACGTATCGAGCCAGTCGATCTCCTCGTCGTCGAGCAGTGACGGCTCGACCAGGTTGCGGTCGATCGGCGCCAAGGTCAGGGTCTCGAAGCGCATCATCTCGCGCTCGCCGCCATTTTCCGCCGATTGCACCAGCACCAGGTTTTCGATGCGGATGCCATAAGCGCCGGTTTTGTAATAGCCGGGCTCGTTAGAGACGATCATGCCCGGCAACAGCGGCTGCGCGCTGGGCGCCTTGGAGATACGCTGCGGCCCCTCGTGCACCCCGAGATAGCTGCCGACGCCGTGCCCGGTGCCGTGATCGTAGTCGAGCCCGGCTTGCCACAACCCGCGCCGCGCAAAACCGTCGAGCTGGGTTCCGGTCGTGCCCTTCGGGAAGCGCGCCAACGCAAGCGCGATATGGCCCTTCAGCACGCGCGTGAAGCGATCGCGCATTTCCGGGGTCGGCTCGCCGATCGCGACCGTGCGCGTCACGTCGGTGGTGCCGTCGAGGTATTGGGCCCCCGAGTCGAGCAGGTAGAGGGTCCCGGGTTCGAGGCGCTTTTCGGTTTCCGGCATCGCCCGGTAATGGACGATCGCTCCGTTGGACCCCGCGCCGGAGATCGTCGGAAAGCTCAGGTCGCGGAACAATTCGCCCTCGCGGCGGAGGGCTTCGAGCCGGTCGCTGGCGGCGATCTCGGAAAGGCCGCCCTTGAGCGCTTCGCGCGCGAGCCAGGCGAGAAAGCGGGTCAGTGCTGCCCCGTCGCGGCGATGTGCTGCGCGGGTGCCGTCGACCTCGGCCGCGTTCTTGCACGCCTTTGGCAATACACAGGGATCGGCGGCGCGGTGGATCTTGGCGCCGGCCCGGTCGAGCCGGTCGAAGATCCAGGCGGCGGCACTCGCCGCGTCGGCCTGCACCTGCCCGCCCGCGGCGGCGAGCGCGTCGAGCGCCGGCCCCAATTGCTCCGGCGGCAACGCCGTAACGGCGTTGCCGAGATGGCGTTCGAGGCCGGGTGACAGCTTGCGTCGGTCCACGAACAGGGCAACGCTGGCGTCGTTGCGCAGGATCGCGAACGACAGAGGCAGCGGCGTATGCGGCACGTCGCCGCCGCGGATGTTGAGAAGCCACGCGATCGATTCGGGCATCGTCAGCACCGCCGCCGCAACGCCTTCCTCGGCGAGGGCATGGGCGAGCCGGTCACGCTTCGACTGGGCGCTCTCGCCGGAAAAGCCGTCGGCATGCGGCACGACCGGCGCCAACGGGGCCGCGGGCTGGTCCGGCCAGACCCGGTCGAGCGGGTTGTCGGCGACCGGCTGCAGGCTGGCGCCGGCTTGTTCGGCAGCGGCGCGGAAGCGCTCGACCTCGTTCGGCGTGTGCAGCCAGGGATCGTAGCCGAGGATTTGGCCCGATTTGAGCGCGGCGCCGACCCAGCCCGCCGGCGGCTCCTCGATCAAATGACGGATTTCGAACAGCTTACCGTCGACCTGCTGCGCCGCCTGCAAGGTATACCGGCCGTCGACGAAGATCGCGGCGCGCTCGCGCAGCACGACAGCGAGCCCGGCCGAGCCAGTAAAGCCGGTCAGCCACGCAAGGCGCTGGCCGCGCGGCGGGACGTATTCGCCCTGATGCTCGTCCGAACGCGGCACGATAAAACCGTCGAGCCCGCGCGATGTGAGCTCCTGACGAAGCCGCGCCAGCCGTTCGGCGCGCGAAAGCCGGGCGAAATCCTCGCGCGCAAGACCGTCGCGATGTCCGGCCGCCATCTCCGCGCGCAGCGCTTCGAGCGCCTGCGCCAATGCCGGTGTCACCGGATCGGCGACGAGGCTGTGCCAGCTGGTCCCGATCTCCGCGGGCGCGCCGAGCACCCCCTTGATCAGCGCCTCGACCCCGGCCGGGTCATAGGTCGAGCCGGCTTCGCGCAGCAGCCGCGCGAGCTCGCTTTGCTCGGAAACCGATTTGTCCGTCATCATCGTCTGCTCCTTATGCGCGCCGCGCACTCAATCAGAACTTCGACATGGCTGAAATGCAACAACTTCGCTCGCCGATGCTGCGTTGCACCCTTACATTTTGGTGCAGTGCAACAAAACGCGATGCACGAGAGTACATGCGATGTCCATTACAAACCTGTTCATCTCGGCGGGGCGAGCCATCGCCGAGTGGCGACGCCGCGAGCGCGCTTATGCCGAGCTGATGGCGCTCGATGACCGCTCGCTCGCTGACATCGGCATCCGCCGGTCGCAGATCCGGGCGCTCGTCGAGGGCGACGATGTCCGCGGTCATGATTTGGAGCCTTTTCCGTCGCCAGAGGGGTCGAGTTTTTGGCCGGCGCAAGCGCGGCTGAGCGGTCTATCGGCCAATTCGAATTCATAGATGGGGGCTGCGGCCTCCATCGCCATTTCCGGGGCGCGCGCCGGCCCGCAAAATCAGGGTCGACCAGCCGTCGATGACGATCCGCCGCTCGAGCGCCAAGCCGAGGCTGCGATGCGGCGCCAGCACGATCGGCTCCTGCCAACGCAACAACCCCGATAATACCGCATGCCCGCCCGGCGCCAGATGGCGCGCGAGATCGGCGGCTATGACCGCCAGCGGCCGCGCCAAGATGTTCGAGAGGATCAGATCGTAGCCACGTTGGCGTAAGGCGCGGCGGCGATAACCCGGTGCGCGGCCGACCCGCACCAGCCTCGCGACGCCGTTGCGCGCGGCATTATGGCGGGCGACCGCGACCGAGCCGGCATCGATGTCGCTCGCCAACACCGGGCGGCGCAGCAATTTCGCCGCGGCGATCGATAGAATCCCGGTGCCGGCGCCGATGTCGAGCGGATGGCGGATGGCGCGCTGCCGCGCCAGCGCCTCGAGTGCCATCAGACAGCCGCGGGTCGAGGGATGCTCGCCGGTGCCAAAAGCGGTCGCCGCGTCGAGCAGGATGCCGATAGCACCGGCCGGCGCCCCGCCGCGGTGATGCGAGCCGTAGACAAAAAAGCGGCCGATCCGCACAGGTGGAAAAGCCAATTGGTTCTCCGCGAGCCAGTCGCGGTCGGGCAGCTTTTGTTCGCGGACTTCAAGCAACTCGCCGCCAGCAGCGGCTGCGGCCAGCGCCAGCCGTGCGGACAGCTCCGGGCTTAGTAGCGACGATTGCGGATAGGCTTCGAGGCGCCACTCTCCGGGCGCGGTTTCGAATGCCGACAACGTGTCGGTGGCGTCGTCGAGCACCGCCAGCACGGCTTCGGCCGCATCGGCGCCGTGCACCTGAACAAGGATATGGCGTACACCCGCGCTCATCGCCGCCGAAGTTGGCCCCCCGCGGAGCGGTCACGCCCCTTCGGGCATGTAATC
>DATKHX010000560.1:0-4918 GCA_035510075.1 Allostellaceae bacterium | reverse complement strand
CATCTGCGGCCTGCCGTTTTTCGCGCCGTGCTACGACGCCAACAGCCGGATCCGGATCTGGGCCGGCCATCTAAACGGGCACGGCATCGAAACCGTGCTCAATAAAATGATGATCGCGCCGCTGTTTCCGATCCCGATGGGGATCTTTACCGCAAAACTCGACTTCGTCGATTTCGCTGCCGGCAAGAAGCTCTCGCCGCATCGCGGGATCCGCCTCGCGACCGCACGGCTCAATCATCCCAACGGCGCCACCGGCTACCGGATCGAATATGGCGGCAAGGCCGTGTCCTACATCACCGATACCGAGCATCGCCCGGACGGCCTCGACCGCAACGTCTTGGGCCTGATAAACCGCGCCGACCTGATGATTTACGACGCGACCTACACCGACGCCGAATATCCCCGACACAAGGACTGGGGCCATTCGACCTGGCAGGAGGGTGTGCGCCTCGCCGATGCCGCGGGGGTGCGCACCCTCGTGATCTTTCACCACGACCCTGGCCACGACGACGCCTTTATGGACCGGGTCGCCGCCGAGGCGGCGACAACGCGGCCCGGCACGATCGTCGCCCAGGAGGGGATGGTCCTGCGCCCGTGAGGGGGCCTGGTGCCGCGATGGCGCTCCCCACCCGAGGGCCCTGTCCGTCGTTTCTGGCGCGCAAGCTCAATGGTAGGGATCGGCGGCGTCGCGCAGCCCGTCGCCGAAAAAGTTGAACGCGAGCACGGCGACGATCACGCTCCCCACCGGCGCCAGCAGCCAGGGGTAGAGAGCCACGACGTTGATGTTCTGCGCATCGCTCAACAGCACCCCCCAGCTCGTCATCGGCGGCCGCACGCCGAGGCCGAGAAACGACAGCGCGGTCTCGCCCAAAATCATGCCGGGGATCATCAACGTCGCCGAGGCGATCAAATGGCTGGTAAAGCTCGGCAGCAGATGCCGGCCGATGATGCGCACCGGCCGCGCCCCCATCAGAACGGCGGCAGTGCAAAAATCCTCCTCGCGCAGCGCCAAGAGCTTTGAGCGCACGGCGCGGGCGAGGTGGGTCCAATCGATCATCCCCAAGATCAGGGTGATGCCGAAATAGACGAGGATCGGGCTCCAGCTGACCGGCAATATCGCCGACAACGCCATCCACAGCGGCAGATGGGGAAACGACTGGATCACCTCCATCGCACGCTGGGTCAGGATGTCGGTCCAACCGCCGTAATACCCGGCGATGCCGCCGATGACGATGCCGAGCGTCAGGCTGACGGCGACGCCGACCAGCCCGACGGTCAACGAGACACGGGCGCCGTAGATCATCCGCGACATCAGATCGCGCCCCAGGCGGTCGGTGCCAAGCAGGAACAGCTGCCCACCCCGCGCCGGACAGGCGAGATGCAAGTTGCCGTGAATCAAGCTCCAAAACTCGTAGTCATCGCCATGGCAAAAGAAGCGCAACGTCTGCCGCTTTTTCGGGTCGGGCGTGTAAATCCGCTCGAGCCGCTTCATGTCGAGCCGATAGTCGAAGCCCAGGACATAGGGCGCCACGAGCCGGCTCTGGTAAAAGACGTGCACCGGCTGCGGCGGGGCGTAGATAAAGTCGGTGTTGCGGGAGTCGACGCCGTAGGGAGCGAGGAACTCGCAGATTGTGATCCCGGCATACATCGCCAGCAGGATCACGCCGGCGGCGACGGCGACGCGGTGCCGGCGCAGCTTCCACCATACCATCCGCCATTGCGAGGCGACGTAGAAACGCTCCTGCGCCGGCGTCATCCGCTCGACGGCATGGGGATCGTAGGGTGCTGTCGAGACGTAATGCGCCAGCGGCTCGGCCGCCTCCGCGGCGGGTTCGTGCGGCGGCCCCGAAACGAACCCCAGGTCGCTCATTGCCGGCGCCCCGCCTGGAGCCGGATGCGAGGATCGAGCAGCGCCAGAGCGAGATCGGAGACGAACACCCCGATCACCGTCAGGAACGCCATGAACATCAGGAACGAGCCGGCCAGGTACATGTCCTGGCTGCGCAAGGCGCTGAGCAGCATCGGGCCGGTCGTCGGCAGCGACATCACCACCGAAACGATCGCCGCACCCGAGATCACTTGCGGCAGCAGCGAGCCGATATCCGAAATGAACGGGTTCAAAGCCATGCGCAGCGGATATTTGAACAGCGCCTTGAGCGGGTGCAAACCCTTTGCGCGCGCCGTGACGACATATTGCTTTTGCAGCTCATCCAACAAATTGGCGCGCAGGCGGCGAATCATGGCGGCGGTCCCGGCCGAGCCGATGACGATCACCGGGATCCAGATATGTCCCATCAGCGACGATAATTTTCCCCAGCTCCACGGCTGGTCGAGGTATTTCGGGTCCATCAGACCGCCGATCGAAATTCCGAAATACACGTTCGCGAGATACAAAAGGACGAGCGCCAGCAGGAAGCTCGGCGTCGCCAGGCCGAGGAACCCGAGCAACGTCAACAAGTGATCGCCCAAGCTATATTGGTGAGTTGCCGAATAGATGCCGATTGGAAACGCGACTATATAAGTAAAGATAATGGTCGTGATCGAGACGACCGCGGTCAGCAGCATGCGGTCGCCCACAACCTTATCCACCGGCAGATCGTAGGCGAACGAATAGCCGAGGTCGCCATGGAGCAGACCGGCGGCCCAATAGAGATACTGCTGCCACAGCGGACGATCGAAGCCGTACTCCTTTTCGAGGAACTCGATCTTGGAGAGGTCGGTCGTCTCCCCCGAGCCCTGCAGCTCGGCAATGTAAGTCGTGAAATAGTTTCCCGGCGGCAGATTGATGATCGTAAAGATGACGATGCTGATCGCGATCAAAGTCGGGATCATGATCAGAATGCGGTGCACGATATAGGTCAGCATTGAAATCTTGTCCTATCAGTGCCGAGGCGCCGGACGCCGCAGCTCCAAGCCGGGCGACCGGATTGCGGTCAAGAGGTATTCGGCGCGGAACGGTGCGGCGGACCTCGATGCGCGGTGCCGAGGGGGCATCTCGAACGTGGGGCGGCTCATGGCTCGCAACCGCCGTCAGGGGGTCGCCGCCGCGGGTTGGGCGTCGGCCGAGGCCGATTTCGCGCGGGGTTCGGTGTCGAACCAGAAATGATCGGGCTTGTAGATGCCGAAAAAGGCTCCTGGATCCCAATTGTAGATGCCCTTGTCGGGAACATTGCGCAATTTGTCATTGACGACGACGGGCTGCAGCACGCCGCCGACAGTGCCGATCGAAAACACCTCGTCAGCCCAGATCTGCAGCATCTGGTGCCAAGTGGCCGCCTGCTGGTCCGGCGACGCGGTTCCGAGCCATTGGTTGAAGAGATCGCGCAGCTGGAGCGCGGACGGGAGATCGGGCGGTTCACCGGCCCGCCCCTTGGTTTCGTAATACTGGCCCCATTTGGGCCATTCGAGCTCCTGCTGCGTGGTCGGGGCGAATTCCCAGGGCGAAGACGCCGCGTTCGCGAGACCGTTCTCCACCCCCTTGTCGAGGGCCATCAGCGCCTCGCCGGAAAATACCCGCCGCCGAAACAAGGTCAGCTGCGCCGGTTTCGAGAAGAGCCTGATCCCGACGTGCAGCCACGAGTCGCGGATCAGCTCGAGCACATCGGGCTCCTCCGCCAACTCGCCCGAATATTCGACGATGATCTCCACTGGCCGGCCGTCGGGAAGCAGCCGAACGTCGTCGCCGCCGCGCTTCGACAGCCCGATCAGGTCGAGCAGCCGGTTGGCCTCGCCCAAATCAAACCGCGCCCAAGCCTCGCGGTAGGCGGAGTCGTAGAGCGGGCTCTGCGGCAGAATCGTGTTCTGCCCCTCGATGGCGAGCCCGAAATAGATGACCTGATTGATCTCGTGCCGGTTGACGGCGAGCGACAGCGCGCGGCGAAACCGCAGATCGCGCATCAGCCCGCGCCATACCGCGTCATCGACGTTGAGGTTGGGATAAAGCGCGAATTGGCTACCGGGGCCGGTGCGCCAAAGCCGCACATCGAAGTGGTTGCGGTCTTCGCTCTGCCGCAAAAAGGTGTAGTCGTCGAAGCTCAGATAGCGTGCTTGGAGGTCGGTTTCGCCGGCCGCGGTCTTGGCCGCGATGATCCTCGCGTCAGCCAGCGACAGGACTACCCGGTCGATGTAGGGGAGCTGATTTCCGGTCTGGTCGATGCGGTAATAATACGGATTTCGTTCGAATACGAAACGTTCGGCCGGCGGCTTGGTCTTTAGGATCCAGGGATCCAGACTCGGCAGATCCGGATTGTCGTTCTTGTACATGGCGCCCAGCTTGGTGTGGAGCGCGGCCCAGTTGCGGACTCTGGCTTTCTTCACCAGGGCATCGAGCTTGGCCTTGTCGGCATATTTCTCGTGAAACCGCTTAAGGTAATGAGAAGGGCAATAGATGAAGAGTGGGTCGGGGCCGGCAAGATCGGGCAGGAACAACGGGTTCGGGCGCGACCAGCTGTAGCGCAACGTCGTTTCGTCGATTACCTCGAAACGCGGCTTCTCGCCGTTCGGCAGCAGATCCACCGGCGGCCCGGACGGCGCCAGATGACGGTTGCCGGCGACGTCCTCAAACCAGTAGCGGAAATCCTCGGTGGTGAAGGGCTGGCCGTCCGACCATTTCATGCCCTTGCGCAGGTGCAGGGTAAAGATGCGCCCGTCCTGCACGTCGATCGCTTTGAGGATGTCCGGCGCGAGCTTGAGAGACGGGGTGAGCCCGACCAGCCGCGCATAGCCGTAGACCACCATCATGCGGGTGTCCTTGGGGCTCGACATCAGCATGCGCAATTCGCCGCCGGGCTTGCCCGAGGCGTCGACCACGGCGGGCTCCGCCGGCACGCGGTCGTCGATTTTGGGCAACGCGCCCCTCGCCACCGCCTTGGCGAAGAACCGCGTCTCCGAGAACGCGGCCCAAGCCGCCTCGGGCGCC
>DATKHX010000559.1:0-3138 GCA_035510075.1 Allostellaceae bacterium | reverse complement strand
TTCGGGAGCATCCGTCACTGGTGCAAGGCGTTTGGCGAGCGGAAGCTGGGGCGCCGTCGTTTTGGGACGCGCCGGCGCTGATCGAAGAGACGGGGCGGACGGCGGCAGTGGGGTCGCGTCGATAACCGGCGGCCGCTTTGGCAACAGACGCGAAACCCAGCCGAGCAGTTCGGCGGCGTCGGCCGCAATGCCGGGTGAGGGTGGAAAGGACCGGATCCTCGGCCGGAACGCGGTCGATGACGGTCAGCCGTGTGGCGAAATTCGTACCGTGGCGGACGTAGGCCTGGCCGCTGATCCCCGCGGTGAAGACAACGCGGCCTTTTCGCTGCAGCTCGATAAAGCTGTCGCGGCTGACGGGGTTGTCCGGAGCGAGATTGTGGCCGGTGATGGCGACGAGACGCCCGCTGTCGGCCAGCCGGGCAAAGGCGGAGCGGACATGCCGGATCGCGGCTTCAGCAAAGCGCACCCCGATATTAGGCGAGGCTGAAAACGGCGGGTTCATCAGCACCACGCTTGGCCGGATCGTGGGATCGAGCCGGTCGTGGATCTGCTCGGCATCGTGGCGGCCGACCTCGATCCCCCGGAACAGGCGCGCGAGCAGTCCAGCGCGGGTATCGGCGATGTCGTTGAGCGCCATTGGCGCTTTGGCGAGTTCGGCGAAAATCGCCAACAGTCCGGTGCCGGCGGATGGTTCGAGTACGAGATCGGCCGATGTCAAGGCGGCGGCTTCGGCGGCAACAAAGCCGAGCGCGATCGGCGTCGAGAATTGCTGGAAATGTTCGGATTCTTCCGAACGGCGGGTCTGCGTCGGCAGCCGCTCGGCAAGACGCGTCAGCATCTCGAGCATTGCGGCGGCGGAACCCGCGCGAGCGCGCATGGCGGCGCCGAATTTGCGCAGGAACATGACTTGCGCCGCCTCAAGCGCCTCGTAGGCGTCCTTCCACACCCAGGCGCCCTCGGCATCGCTGGCGCAGAACGCGGTCTCCATCGCCGAGCGCAATGCCCGGCTGTCGACGGCACGGCCCTGACGCAGCAATTGCGCGAGCAACGTCGCGGCATGAATCAGGCCCGAAACCTTGTCGGGCTGGGCTTGCGGCAGGAACAAGGGAAGCGTGGCCGCGGCGGGTGCCGCGGAGGCGAGGTCGAACATGTAGGTATCTCCGGAAGCAGGTTGACGCGATCCGGCCGGCGCTCTCTTTCACCGCCCGGGGTTCACCCCGCTTCCGGCTTTCCTTTCGCTTTCGGCTGTGCGGCAGCTGCCATCCGCCAATAAAAAAAGGGCCCGCACGCGGCGGGCCCGGTTTCAGACGGCAAGATCAGGCGATGGCGATGAGGATTTCGGCCGCACCGGTGTAAGCAAGGCTTGTCCAGGTGGATGCACAGGAACCTCCCGCGCGCCGCGCCGCCAGACTAGCGAAGGTCGCGTCGCGGGCGCGCGGGTCCCTCATCTGAGGTCGGTGTGGTCAACAGCGAATTTGTTATTCATCCATTTGTTCGATCCGGCGATCATCCTTTTGTCCCGACCTGCGTTCAGCAGAGCGCCGCGCGCAGCGTCGGTCCAGGATGCCACCGCTTGCGGTGGCACCGGCGGAGCCGGCGCGCAGCGTCCTGGACAGAGCGAGCGCGGGGCTAAAATGAGCGACGGTGTCGGCATATATCGCGTTGCCTCTGTGCGTTACTGCGCCAAATCTGCGCATCACCTCATCTCCGGTTCGGCCAACAGCCGCGACCATAATCCGCTATGCACGGGACAGAGGCTTTGGACAATGGAGACCAATCTCCGAGAGCGGCAGTTAGCCATAGGGACCCTCGGTCACCATCATCCCCCGACCGCTACCTCGGTATATTGCCGAGGTGCCGTCGAGCTCGCAAATCACGCCGCCTTCAAGACTGCTCCTTCGGGCACCAGTCCGGTGGTCAGATATCGCCACAATGCGATCATCAGCTTGCGAGCGAGGGCAATGATCGCGATCCGCCGCACGCGACCTCGGTGATAGCCGACGTAGTCGCGGAACCAGCAGCTGAGGCTGCTCGCCGGCTGGTGATGCAGCCAGAACCAGGCCAGTTCGACCGCGATCGCCCGCGCACGAGCATTGCCGGCGCGGCTGATGCCTTGATCGGTCCGGCTGCCGCCGCTGTAGTACGGGCTGGGCGTCAGGCCGAAATAGCTCGCCAGCTGCCGGCGATTGTCGAAATGGCGATAGAACACTTCACGACTGAGTACCAGTCCACCGATTGGACCGATGCCTTTCAGTTTGGCTAAGCGGGCCGCATTGGCCGCACTCGCTTCCGCCGCGGCGCCATACGGCGGCAATCCGTCCACCGCTTTCAGCTCTTTGGCCTGCTCGGCTTCAATTGTCGCGATCTGCTGCTCGATCAGCTGCAGGCGCTGATAATCGAATGTCAACGCCCGTTGCAGACCGGGCAGCAGCGGTTGCCCGTCGCCGGCGAGTGCCGCTTGCATCTTTGGCAGAAAATCAGGGCGTCTTGGCGACAGACCACGGACGCCCCGGGCCATCAGCAAGCCGCTCATCCGGTTGACCAACGCGGTGCGCTGCCGAACCAGGAAATCGCGTTGACGATGCTGCTCCTTGGCATCCTCTTCTGCCGCGCTGGGCACCCGCACAACCCGACATACGCCGCTGCGCTCGCCTCGTTCGAGAGCCAGCAACTCGCGCATCAGCCGTTCAAGGTCGAGACGGTCGGTCTTGACCCGGCGTGCTCGACGGTCAACCGCCATGCTCGCCGCATCGATGACGCGGCTTTCTATGCCAGCCGCCAGCAGGGCTCGATGCAGCCATGCTCCTTCATAACCAGCTTCATAGATCGACACGATGCGAACGGTCCGTTGCGGCTGCTCAAGCCGCGCTCGAGCGGTCGCAACCAGCTCCATAACCCGTTTCAAGTCGCCGCCGGCGATCTTGTGCCGGCTGGTTCCCTTGCCCAACTCAGGCGCGAACAGCCCGACCAGCCAAGCCCATTTGCCAAGTTCAAATGTGACATAAAGCGTGACGCTCGGTTTGGCCACGTTCGTTTCGAGAGGCTGCGAGGTCGACATCTCACCGGCTCCGCATTTGGTTACCACCAACCAAACCTTACGAGTTCGATTGCTGGCGCGCCTCATAGGATCTCCTATGC
>DATKHX010000558.1:0-9115 GCA_035510075.1 Allostellaceae bacterium | reverse complement strand
CTCGCCCGAGGTCGACGCGATCCACCCGTTCGGCAAGATCCCGGCGATGCGCCACGGCGACGTGACCTTGTGCGAATCGCGCGCGATCTGCTTTTACGTCGACCATGCCTTCGCCGGCCCGCCATTGGCGCCGAGGGATCCAGTCGCCGGTGCGCAAACCGAGCAATGGATCTCGCTCGTCAACACGCATATCGACCCGTTGCTGGTGCGCCAGTATCTCGGCGCCTATTTCTTTCCCGGCACGCCCGACAACCGGCCCAACCGCGCGATCATCGACGCGGCGTTGCCGAAAATGGAAGGCCATTTTGCGGTGCTCGACCGCGCCGTCGCCAAAACCGGCCACCTTGTCGGCGACAGCTTCACGCTTGCCGACATCAACCTGCTGCCGATCCTGTTCTATCTCGACAAATTGCCGGAAAGCCGGGCAATGCTGCGACGCGCGACGAGCCTCGACGCCTACCACAAGCGCCACATGATGCGGGCGAGCGTCGCGGAAACCACGCCGCCGCCCTTCCCCGGCCGTTCGTCCTGGGAAATGACGGCCTGAGGCGGAGCAGCGGACATGCGCTACATGTTTTTGATCTACAGCCGCGAAACCGAGATCGCGGAGGGGTCTGCCGCGGACATTCTAAAGGTCAGGGCGGGGCACTGGGCCGTGCTCGACGAAACCAGGCGGAGGGGCGTGTTCTGCGCCGGCGAGCCGCTGCGGCCGACTGCGATGGCGACCACGGTCCGGATGGAGGGCGGGACATCGATGATCCTCGATGGCCCGTTCGCCGAAACCAAGGAGCAGCTCGCGGGGTATTATATCCTCGACTGCGAGAACCTCGACGAGGCGATCGACTGGGCCAAGCAGATCCCAACCTCGTGCAAAGGCGGCGAAGGCTGCGTCGAGATCCGCCCGATCGGCGAAATCCCGCCGCTCTAACGCTGCCGCGAGGGATCATGGCGACGCCCGCCGAAATCCACGCCACCGCGGAATTGGTGTTCCGCCGCGAGCACGGCCGGATCATCGCGAGCCTGATCCGGCTGTGCGGCTCCTTCGACCGCGCGGAGGAGGCGATGCAGGAGGCTTTTGCCGCCGCCCTCGCCAATTGGAGCGCGCGCGGCATACCGGCGAACCCCGGCGCATGGATCACGACCGCCGCTTATCGCAAGCTGATCGACGCGCGCCGCCGCGAGCGCACCCGTCGCGAAAAGCACGCCGAGCTGGAGCAGGAGGCGATACCTGCGATGTGCGAGGACCCCACCGATGCCGACGGCCCGCTCTCGGCGTTCCCCGACGACCGCTTGCGCCTGATCTTCACCTGCTGCCATCCCGCACTCAATCGCGAGGCACAGATCGCTCTGACCTTGCGCACATTGGGCGGTCTGTCGACCGGCGAGATCGCCCGCGCCTTCCTTGTCCCCGAGCCGACCCTGGCGCAGCGGCTGGTGCGAGCCAAGCGCAAGATTCACGATGCGGGCATTCCCTACGAAGTCCCGTCCGAGGACCGGCTCGGCGACCGCCGCGCGGCGGTGCAGGCGGTCATCTACCTGATCTTCAACGAGGGCTATCTCGCGACATCCGGCGACGCGCTGATCCGCCGCGAATTGTGCGCCGAGGCGATCCGTCTCGCCCGGATGCTGTGCATGATCGAGGCGCCGGAGCCGGAAAATCTCGGCCTGCTGGCGCTGATGCTGCTGCACGATTCGCGCCGGCATGCCCGGGTCGACGAGGCCGGCATGTTGGTCACGCTCGAAGAGCAGGACCGCTCGCTTTGGGATCGCGGGCAGATCGGCGAAGGCGTCGCGCTGGTCGAAGCGGCGTTGCGGCAGGGCCGGATCGGCCCCTACCAGCTGCAAGCGGCGATCGCCGCGGTGCACGCCGAGGCGGAGATGGTGGACGCCACCGATTGGCGGCAGATCGCAGATCTCTATGGCGAGCTAGCGCGGATCGATCGCAATCCGGTCGTGCTATTGAACCGCGCCGTCGCGATCGGCATGAGCGAGCACCCGGACCGCGGCCTCAAATTGATCGACGCGCTGTCCGGCCTCGACCAGTACTACCTGTTTCACGCCGCTCGCGCCGACCTGCTGCGCCGCATCGGCTCGCGTTCGGCCGCCGCGGAAGCCTATGGTCGCGCCCTCGCGCTGACCGAAAACGGCGTCGAGCGCGCCTATCTCGAACGCCGCCTCGCTGCGCTGTGACGGCAGGGCGCGGGAGAGGCCGACCGGGGTCGCCCCTCAAAGACGGTTGATGCCGGCATGGTGCTCGCTCGACGCGATGTTGAGCCCCAATTCGTCGCACAAGAGATACTCGTAGAGTGTTTCCTCGAAGAGCCGCGCCGCGATCTTGGGGTCGCCATAGCGGTCGGGCAGGCTGGCGCGCACGCGTCGAGACCTCCTCGGGCACGAACGGGTAAGGGTTCTCGCAATGAAACGAGGCGTCCATGACAATCCCGCTCGATTGACCGGGGCGGCCCGTGGCGCGATGCTGCCGCGATTGCGGCGGTAGAAGGAAATATCGCATGAGCCTCGAATTGCGCCAGCTTCATCCGCTGTTTGCCGCCGAGGCGGCGGGGATGGATTTGTCCCGGCCGATCGACGCGGCGACGGTGGACGCGATCTGGCGGGCGATCGACGAGCACGCCGTTATCGTGTTTCGGGACCAACGGCTCGACGACGCGCAGTTGCGCGACGTTGCGGCGCGGTTCGGGCCGCTCGAAATCGGCCGGGCGGCGGCCGAGGCCAAAAGGCGCCGGCTGAAACATCCGGAGATCGGCGACATCTCCAATCTCGACGAGGACGGCAGGCTGCGCGACGCCTATGACCGCCGCCGGCTCGACATGCTCGGCAACCGGCTGTGGCATACCGACGCCTCCTACATGCCGGTGCCCGTGGTGCTCGGCATGTTGCACGCCGTGGCGGTGCCGCCGGCGAGTGCTTTGGGCGGCGGCGAGACTGAGTTCGCCGACATGCGCGCCGCCTACGACGCGCTGCCCGAGCCGATGAAACCGGCGATCGATCCGCTGATCGTCGAGCACGACATCTTCTGGTCGCGCGCGCAGATCGGCTTTACCGAATTCGCACCCGGGGAGCGCGAGAAATACCCGCCGTCGCGCCAGCGGCTGGTGCGGCGCCATCCGGGATCGCGGCGCAAGACGGTCTACCTGTCGGCGCACGCCTCGCACATCGTCGGATGGCCGGTCGCCGACGGCCGCGTCCTGCTCTACGATCTAAACCTGCACGCGACCCGCCCGGAATTCGTCTACAGCCACAAATGGCGGGTCGGCGACCTGGTGATCTGGGACAATCGCTCGACGATGCATCGCGGCCGCCCGCACGACGAAACCCAGCCGCGCGACCTGCGCCGCGCGACAACCCTCGATATCGGCTCCACATTGGAAGAGGCCGCTTGAACGCACCAGGAGGATGCCCCTTACCCCAACCCTCTCCCCGCGCGCGGGGAGAGGGAGTAAGCGGCTGCCTCCTCACCCCGGCCCTCTCCCCGCAGGCGGGGCGAGGGAGTAAACGGCGGTGAGGCAGCGCGTTATTTCGGCATGGCCAGGTGCTGCACCAGCTGACGGGCGTAAACCGGCAAATCGGCCAGTTTGCGCACGCAGATCGTCAGGTTGCGCACCGCCCAGTCATCGGTCAGCTCGATACGGCGGATCGCCATCGTCTCGGCATGACGCTCGGCGGTCGTCGCCGGGACGACGCCGATCCCGACATTGCACTCGACGAGGCGGCAGACCGCGTCGAAGCTGCGCAGCTGCACCCGCAATCTGAGCCGGCGGCCGACCCGATCGGCCTTTGCCGCCAGAAAGCGCTGCAAGGCGCTGGCCCGGTCGAGCCCGACAAAATCGCAATCGAGCGCCGCGGCGAACGCAGCCTCGTTTAACGACGCCAGCCGGTGATCCGGGGGCACGACCAGCACAAATCGGTCGGTGCGAAACGGGATTGTTTCGAGACCCGCCATCTCGACCGTGGCAGCGACGATGCCGAGATCGGCGGTGCCGTCGGCGACCGCCCGGACGATCTCGTTGCTGAGCCGCTCTTCCAAATCGATGTTGATTTGCGGGTGAGCGGCGAGAAACGCGCTCAGCAGCTCGGGCAGGAATTCGGTCAGCGCATTGGTGTTCGACAACAGCCGCACCTGGCCGCGGACGCCCTCGGCATATTCATTGAGGTCGTCGCGCATGCGCTCGGCCTGCTGCAGCAGCAGGCGGGCGTGCTGGACCAAGGTGCGGCCGGCCTCGGTCGGCTTCACCCCCTGCCGCTCGCGCTCCAGCAGCGCGACCCCGAGCGAGGCTTCCCTGTTGCGGATGCGGGTGCTGGCGGCGGCGATTGCCAGATGCATCCGCTCGGCGCCGTGGGTGATGCTGCCGGCCTCGACGACATGCAAAAACAGTCTCAGATCGACGAGATCGAAGCGCATGGCCTACTTGGTTTCGCGATACGCGAAGGGAGCCTGCGCCAATTGCCGATAGTGTCAACTCCATCGCACACCAATGTTCAGTCGACACGAAGGCTGAACCCGATGACCCAGGCTTACCCGATCGAGCAGCACACCTATGACGTCGTCGTGATCGGCGCCGGCGGCGCGGGGCTGCGCACGACCCTCGGCTGCACCGTCGCCGGGCTCAAGACCGCGTGCGTCACCAAGGTTTTTCCGACCCGCAGCCATACCGTCGCGGCCCAGGGCGGGATCGGCGCCGCCCTCGGCAACATGGGCGAGGACGACTGGCGCTGGCACATGTACGACACGGTCAAGGGCTCGGACTGGCTCGGCGACCAGGACGCGATCGAATACATGTGCAAGAACGCAATGGCCGCCGTCGTCGAGCTCGATCATATGGGCATGCCGTTTTCTCGCACCGAGGACGGCCGCATCTATCAGCGGCCGTTTGGCGGACATACCGTCAATTGGGGCAAGGGGCTCGCGATGCGCGCCTGCGCCGCCGCCGACCGCACCGGGCACGCGATGATCCACACGCTTTATCAGCAATGCCTGAAGCACCACGCCGAGTTCTTTGTCGAATATTTCGCGCTCGATCTGGTGATCGAGGACGGCGCCTGCCGCGGGGTGCTGGCATGGTGTCTCGACGACGGCAGCCTGCACCTGTTTCGCGCCGAGCTTGTGGTGCTGGCGACGGGCGGCGGCGGCCGCGCCTATTTCTCGACGACGCAGGCGCATATCTGCACCGGCGACGGCTATGCGATGGCGTTGCGCGCTGGGCTGCCGCTGCAGGACATGGAGTTCATCCAGTTCCACCCGACCGGCATCCATGGCGCCGGCTGTCTGATCACCGAAGGCGCGCGCGGCGAAGGCGGCTATCTGACCAATTCGGAAGGCGAGCGCTTTATGGAGCGCTATGCGCCGAACGCCAAGGACCTCGCCTCGCGCGACGTTGTCGCCCGCGCGATGGCGATCGAAATCCGCGAGGGCCGCGGCTGCGGTCCGCAGCAGGACCACATCCTGTTGCACCTCGAACACCTCCTGCCCGAGATGCTGCATCAGCGGTTGCCCGGCATTTCGGAGACCGCGAAAATCTTTGCCGGCGTCGATCTCGCGCACGAGCCGATCCCGGTATTGCCGACCGCGCATTACAACATGGGCGGCATCCCGACCAATGTTCACGGCGAAGCGCTGGATCCGACCCCGAGCGACCCCGAAAGGCTGGTGCCCGGGCTGATGGCGGTCGGCGAGGCGGCCTGCGTCTCGGTGCACGGTGCCACCCGCCTCGGCACCAATTCGCTGCTCGACCTCGTCGTCTTCGGCCGGGCGGCGGCGCTGCGCGCGGCCGAGATCGTCGAGCCGGGCAGCCGACATCCGGCTTTGGCGCGCGATGCGACGGACGCAGCACTCGCCCGCTTCGACCGGGTGCGCCAGGCGCGCGGCGGGCTGACGGCGGGCTCTCTGCGCTTGGCAATGCAGCGGACGATGCAAGATCATTGCGCCGTCTTCCGTACCGCAAATGTGCTGGCCGAAGGACTGCGGCGGCTGGCCGATGTTGCCGGGGCGCTCGACGATCTCGCGCTCGCCGACCGCTCGCTGATCTGGAACACCGATCTCGTCGACGCGCTCGAGCTCGACAACCTGATCGGCCAGGCGGAAATCGTGCTGCATTCGGCCGCCTATCGCACCGAAAGCCGCGGCGCGCACGCCCGCGAGGACTACCCGTTGCGCGACGACCGCAACTGGCTCGTCCACACCCTCGCCTGGCGCGGCGAAGACGGCCGCGCCCGTCTCGGCTCGCGCCCGGTGCACCTGAACCCATTATCGAACGAGGTGCGCGCCTTCCCGCCCGGCGAGCGGGTGTACTGACGCCGACGACACCGCGCCTCGCGAACCGCGCTTCCTGCCCGGAGCCGGAGGCGACCTGATATTTCGGCGACGCCGTTCATGGCGACGAGGTGTTGGTGCAGGTGAGACGCGTCGGAATGACCGACGCGATCCACAACCCGAGGGCACCTCCCTCTATCGCGATTGGTTGCGGCATGTCCTGGATGACCACCGAGGGCGTCGGGCGACGGGCGTCGCTCTCCGAATGGACCGTTCAGGCGGCGCGCGATGTGCTCGACGGCCGCAGCCGCAGCTGGCGCGGGTATCTGGCGTTTGCCGGCCCGGCCGTGGTGGCGTCGATCGCCTATATGGACCCGGGCAATTTTGCCACGAACATCCAGGCCGGCGCGAAATACGGCTATGGCCTCTTATGGGTCGTCCTGCTCGCCAACTTGATCGCGATGCTGTTCCAGGCGCTGTCGGCCAAGCTCGGCATCGTCACCGGCCGCAACCTGGCAGAACTCTGTCGCGAGCATTTGCCGCGCCCGGTCGTCGGGGCGATGTGGGTTGTCAGCGAAATCGCCGCGATGGCGACCGATCTCGCCGAATTGCTGGGCGGCGCCATCGGCCTGTCGCTGCTGTTCAAGATCCCGCTGCTCGCCGGGATGACCGTCACCGCCATGGTCGTCTACGGGATCCTCCTGTTCCAGAGAAACGGGTTCCGGCCGATCGAGCTGATCATCGGCAGCCTGGTGGCGACAATCGGGCTCTGCTACCTGATCGAGATCTTTATCGTGCCGGTCGACTGGGGATCTGCGGCCTGGCACTCGGTCGTGCCGCAGCTTGCCGGCCCCGAGGCGTTGGCGCTCGCCGTCGGCATTATCGGCGCCACCGTCATGCCGCACGCGATCTATCTCCATTCCGGGCTGACCCAAGCGCGGCTCCCCGCCCGCAATGTGAACGAAAAATGGCGGATCGTCCGGGCCTCCAACCGTGAGGTCGTCGTGGCGCTCGCGATCGCCGGGCTCGTCAACATGGCGATGGTGCTGATGGCCGCGGGCGCGTTCCATGCGGGGCACAGCGAGGTCGCCGAGATCGAAACCGCCTACCACACCTTGGCGCCGCTGCTCGGCGCGGCGGCCGCGGGCGTGTTCCTGATATCGCTGCTCGCCTCGGGGGTGTCGAGCTCGGCGGTCGGCACAATGGCCGGGCAAATGATCATGCAAGGCTTCGTCGGCTTCACGATCCCGATCTGGCTGCGCCGGCTCGTCACGATGCTGCCGGCCTTGGTCGTCGTGGCACTCGGCGTCGACGCGACGAGCGCCCTCGTCGTCAGCCAGATCGTGCTCAGCCTCGCGCTGCCGCTGCCGATGGTGGCACTGCTGTGGTTCACGCGGCGCGCCGGCATCATGGGGCGGTTTGCCAACAGCGGCCGAACCCAGGCGGCGGCAGTCTGCGGCACCGCCGTCATCCTTGCGCTCAATGCCGTGCTGATCCTCCAGACGCTCGGCGTCGCGATCCCAGGTCTGCCGAGCGCCGTCTGACGAAGATACCGCAGCCGCAGCCGCCCTTCGGGCATTGATCCCGCGCGGCATCTTGCGCTATCTGGGCAATGTCGGGATCTTCAGCCTAACGCATCTCGTTTGGGAGCATCCATGCCTGATTTGTCTGTCCCGAACCGCCCGATCGAAGGGCCGAGCGCCTGGGTGCGCGCCGATATCCGCCCCGAGGATTGGCAGGTCGAACTCGACGCCGCCTGTCTCGGCGAGATCCGCCGCACCGTCGACGATTTGCGCGCCTATCCGCTGCCGACGGTCGTCCTCGGGGCGCAGGACTTCGCGATGCCGGCGTGCCGGGAGGCGATGACGCGGGCGCGGACGATGCTGGCCGCGGGCGTGCGCTTTGCGATCGTCGACCGGCTGCCGCTCGACGAAATGAGTGCCGGCGAGGCGACCGCGATCTATTGGCTGTTGTCGAGCTTGATCGCGCGCCCGGTCGCGCAAAAGCTCGACGGCACGTTGATCTACGACGTGCTCGACACCGGGCAGGAGGCGTTGCCGGGATCGGGGGTGCGCCCCGACAAGACCAATATCGAGATCCGCTTTCACAACGACAACGCGTACAACGACTCGCCGCCCGACTATGTCGGCCTGTTGTGCCTGCGCCGCGCGATGAGCGGCGGCCACAGCCGGGTCATCAGCTTCCACACCGCCTTCAACGAGTTGCTGGCGCGCTGCCCCGAGCGGCTGGGCCGTCTCTACGAGCCGTTCTGGTTCGACCGCCAGCGCGAATTCCACCCGGGCGAAAGCCCGGTCTTTGCCGGCCCGGTGTTCGACGGCGGCACCGAGCTGAAGGCGCGGTTCAGCGTCCACCAGATCAACAGCGGCTATGCGATGCGGGGCGAGCCGGTCGACGAGGCGGGAGCGGCGGCGTTGGCGGCGATGCTCGATATCTTCGAGGACGAGACGCTGTCGGCCGATTTCGACCTCGAGCCGGGTCAGATGCAATTCGTCGACAATCGGGCATTGGGGCACAGCCGCACCGCCTTTGTCGACTACCCGGATGCCGCGCAGAAGCGCCATCTCGTGCGCCTGTGGCTGCGCGACGGCGGACGCCGCGCCTATCCCGGTTGACGCATCAGCGAAGGAACCAGCTTTCCCGCAGAGGTTTAATTAACCATTCGTCGGCACTGTTGCGGTCATGTCATCGTTGACGGTTGCCGCGATCGTTATGTGCTGCGTCGTCGCCGGATCAGCCTTCGGGATGTGGCTCGGCTATCGCCTGCCCGAGCCGCATCGTTCCGCCGAGTCGCACGATGCGATCAAGCTTGCGACCGGCATGCTGTCG
>DATKHX010000557.1:0-7563 GCA_035510075.1 Allostellaceae bacterium | reverse complement strand
GCCGATGGCTTCGCCGAAGCGGCGGGCGGCTTCGAAGGTGTCGCCGTATTTGCGGTGGCCGGCGGAAATATGGGCGCTCGCGAGCAACAGCCGCGCGCGGTCGGCGCATTGGTTCTTGCCGTAATCCTGCAACAGGCATTGCGGGATTTCCTGATTGTGCGGGTCGTTGCCAAAGCGCGTCGCCATCAGGGCGAGCTTCTGCACCAGCGCCGAGCGGTCGGCGCCGCTGTCTAGGTAAGCCTTGGTCCAGGCCACCGACTGCGCCGTGTCGAGCGCCGTCATTGCCTCTTCGAGCCGGCCGATGATCTGGGCGCCGGTCATCCGCTCGGCGCTGGCCGGGGCGCGCACCGGCGCGGTCTTGGTCCAGCCCATGTGCTTCTGGTTCCACGCCGCCTGGTTGACCATCGACCCCGCGACGTAGAGCAGCTTCAAGCGCTGTGGATGCTCGAAATTGTCGTAGAACCAACCGAGCGTGTTGCAATATTCGTAGGTGTGCTGCGGCATCGAGAACGAATTCGACCCATCGGTTTCAAGCACGATTTGCGCCGCCGCCAGCTGGATCGCATCGACGATGCGCCGCGGCGCCGTGCCGGCCCGCAGCAGATAGCTGATCTTCTCGATATAGGCGGGCTCGTGCTGGCGGATCAGCGCATCGACCAGCTCGGCAGCATCAGCCTCGCCGAGAGGCCCCGCGTTTGTCAGCAGCCCACGCTCGCGCTCGGTCGTGCCGCCTTGTGGAACCGCGTGAACCTCCGCACCCTCGATAAACATCGTGACGACATTGCACGCCATCTCATAGACCGAATGCCAGCGCGGCCCGACAGCCATGTCGAGGGCGCCGGCGTAGATCACGTCATGCGCGTTGTCCCAGCCGATCGCGTTGCCGATCTCGACCACCGAGCGGGCGCGATAGGCCTTGTGCCCGGTCGTGTAGGAGCGGTTGTAGAGCATGCGGTCCTGAACATCGATGAGCCCGGCAAAGACCAGCTGGGCCAGAACCTCCTTGCGATGCTCGGTCTCCTCCATCAGCCCGAGAAAGACGCGGTACGCCTCGATGACCTGGCCGCGCTCCACGAGGGTCAGCCAGTTGTTGAGCCGTTCGTCGAGCGGGCCGGTTTCGCGCAGCGGCTCCTGGTCCGGCCAGTAGACGACCGGCGCCGGCGGGGCCGTGTTCGGCATCTTGTAGCCGCGCGTCGCGTAGTGGCCCGGCGCCTTCAGGATCTTCTGGTTCCAGATGTCGAGGCCCGAGGGGATGTACCAGATGGTCTGCGCCAAGGGCAGTGCCGCCAGCTTTTCGGGCAGCATCGTCTGCAGATTGAGTGCCGCGCGTGCCGACAAAAGGCAATGATCGTTGTTGACGAAATTGGGAAAGCCGTCATCGATGCGCTGATGGTACGGCACGTGCGTATATGGCGCATGGATGCGCACCGCCTCGGCCATGATTTCCGGCAGCGGCCGCCCGCGCCGCAGCAATTCGTAATAGACCCGGCTGCCGCCGACCTGATCGCGCGCGAGGAGGCGGTCTTCGAGCTCCTGATACAATCCTGCCGCTTCTTGACGGGCGTTGGCGTGTGATGCGGCTTGGGTCGGCATGGATTCTCGCTCCTCGGTCGTGCGCGGATAGTCATCCATCCTAGTGCGTCGCGCCCGCGATTCGTCATGCCGCATTGACAGCCCTTGCCGCCACCGCCCGCATAGCTGCGACCCGGCAACAATTCGAACCGAAGGGTGCCGCGTCGCCGCGCCTCTCGGTTGTGGGCGCTATGGCCCAGGCAAAAAAGTCATCGTCAGAGTCCCGAAGCAATAGGCGCCGGGTTGATGGTTAGGATTGTTGTTTGTTGGAGAAAAATAGCCGTTCACACAAGTTTTGACATTGCCGATGCACGATGCGCTCGGGGTTCCGCACATCAAAGGATAGCCTGCCGCGGCGTAGATGCCGGTCCTGGCGATCGGGCCTTGGCAGGTGAAGGTCGGTTCGCCCGGACAGGAGACTTTTACCGGCAGGTTGTATGAAGCCCCGCCGGTCCCCTTGCAGTAATTGTTTTCGGCGTCGAACAGGTCGTCTGTGCAATTTGCTGGAATTACGCTTACATCGTAGAAGATGCAGGTAGGATACGTCTTGTCTCCAAATTTGCAATCGAGCAGGAAATTAGGTTCGATAATCGTGTTGTGCGGCAGGTGTGACTGCGCCGCCCAACAATTTAGAATACCCGTGGAGTTGAGCGATGTCGCGGCGCAGAAGCGCGAACCGGGATTGGCGTTCGAGCCGATGACCGCGGCCGAGCAGGTGGTGTTTTTGGCGACGACAACAGTCGAGTTGGTTGCGGTCTTGCCGCAACCCGCACCCCAGGTAATCCCGGAACCGGCCTGCGGCGCAAAGCCGACATAAATCGTCTTTCCGGTGTCGTTGACGATGCTGACGTCGCTGGGCGGCGCGGATTGGAAATCCGGCGCGCAGGCTCTCTGAGCGATCGCGCGCAGGCGCGGCTCGGCGATGGGAAAGACCTGGCCCGTCCATTGATTTTGAAATTGCGGTGCG
The DNA here is from genome assembly GCA_035510075.1 of Allostellaceae bacterium. Classification (GTDB taxonomy): domain Bacteria; phylum Pseudomonadota; class Alphaproteobacteria; order ATCC43930; family CGMCC-115725; genus AP-15. The sequence continues at coordinate 5,024 of DATKHX010000557.1, read as the reverse complement.
GTCGACGCGGATACGGGGCACACCAGCGCCAAATCGGCCTCCGAACTTGGACCGATGCCGCTCAGATGTATGATCCGAGGGTGCTGGGCCTCCTCGGCTGAAACCTTATGGCCGCCGATCAACAATCCGGCCGCCAATCCGACAAGCCATATGGCGCGCCCGACCCGCATCCATCGAAGAACCGCAGCTCTCCAAGCGGTTCGGGCTGGATTTTGGGATCGTGAGCGGACCATGTCGCCATCCCCGCGGACGGTCGCATCATTTGCTTCGCCTGCCATCCGAACATGCTCCCAGCCTAGCTAGACCGAGCCGCATAAAGCCGAAAAGAAGCTGCCGCACCATTAACGACGCGTTTTCGCATTGTCGGGCGCGTAGTAATATCCTACCATGATGCTCAACCCGGACATCCTGCACCGCGATTTCGGGCCCGAGCCGTATTGGTGGGAGGCGTACCGGCCGGCCGCGGGCGCGCTCGTCGACGTGCCGCGAGAGGCGCGCGTCGCGATCGTCGGCGGCGGCTATGCCGGGCTGTCGACGGCGCTGGAACTAGCCAAGCACGGCATCGACGCGGTCGTCCTCGAAACCAACGAGCTCGGCTTTGGCGCCAGCACCCGCAATGGCGGGGCGGTCAGCGGCGGCGTGAATGTCGGTAAGAGCTTTACCGGCAGGACCATCCATGTCGACCAAGCTCGGGCCCAACACGTACTGTCCGACGCGAGCGACGCCTTCGCCCTGGTCGACCGGCTGATCGCCGAAGAGCACATCGAGTGCTTCTGGGAAAAGCCCGGGCGTTTTGTCGGGGCCTGGACAAAGCAGCATTTTGCGGTGCAACGGCAGCGGCTGGCCACGCTCAACGCCGCGGCGCACTCGGGTGCCTACATGGTGCCGCCAGAGCGCCAGTGTGATGAGATCGCCAGCGATTATTATCGCGGTGGCATGGTCGTCGAGCGCTCGGGCAAATTGCACCCCGCCCTTTACTACAAGGGGCTGCTCGACGCCTGCCGCCGCAGGGGCGTCGCGGTCTGCGCCAAGGCCGCAGTCGGGCGGATCACGCCGGCGGGCAGCGGCTGGCGCGTCGACACCGGCCGCGGCACCGTGATTGCCGGCGACGTGGTGATCGCCACCAACGGCTATACCGGCGATCTGACCCCGGCGCTGAAGCGCCGCGTCGTGCCGGTCGCGAGCCACATCATCGCCACCGAGGAGCTGCCGGCCGATCTCGCCCGTTCGCTGATCCCGAAGGGCCGCACGCTCTCCGACACCCGGCGCGTCTTGTGCTATTACCGGATGTCGCCCGACGGCAGCCGCATGATCTTTGGCGGCCGCGCCCGCTTCACGCAAGTCGACGCGGCGGTCAGCGCGCCGATCCTGCATCGCTACATGACCGCCCGCTTCCCGCAATTGCGTGGGTTCAAGGTGACCCATGCGTGGACCGGCAACACCGCGTTCACCCTCGACGCGTTGCCGCATATGGGGCAAAGCGACGGGCTGCATTTCTGCCTCGGCTGCAACGGCAGCGGGGTCGCGATGATGACCTATCTCGGCTGGCAGACCGCGCGCAAGATCGCCGGCCTCGCGAACTACGCGTGCAGTCTCGACACGCCTGAATTCCCCGGTCACCGCCTCTATGCGGGCAACCCATGGTTTCTGCCGGCCGTCGGAGGCTGGTACCGGCTGCGCGACCGCATCGACCGTGTGCTCGCGTGACCGGCCGATTGCGGTATGCTGCGGCAGTTTTGTGCTGCGATGAGGAAACAAGATGGATTTCGCGAGCTACCGGGCATCGATCGCCGAGGACACGCCGCCCGCGGGGCTGAGCATGGCGGCCCAGGCGCTGTGGTGGGAGGCCAAGGGCGATTGGCATCAGGCGCATAAATGCGCGCAACAGCAAGGCGATGCCGAGGGCGCCTGGGCGCACGCCTATCTCCACCGGGTCGAAGGCGATCTGCGCAACGCCGGCGGCTGGTACGGGCGGGCCGGGCGCGAGATGCCGACCGCACCGCTGACGGAAGAATGGGAGACGATCGCCCGCGCGCTCCTCGGCTAGCTCGGTGTGACCCGGCTGATCCTGATCGGGCTCGGGGCCAACCTCGACAGCCCGCGCGGGGGGGCGCCTCACGACACCCTGACCGCCGCCCTCGCCGCTCTCGAATGCGAAGGCATCGTCATCCTCGCGCGCTCCGGCTGGTACCGTAGCGCCCCGGTGCCCCCCTCGGAGCAGCCTTGGTTTATCAATGCCGTGGCGTCGCTGGCGACGGCGCTCGATGCCCCGGATTTGCTCGTGCTGCTGCAGGCGGTCGAGGGGCGATTCGGCCGGGTTCGCGGCGTGCGCAACGCGGCGCGCGCGCTCGACCTCGATCTGCTCGACTATCGCGGCCGACGGGTCGAAGCGCCCGATCTGATCTTGCCGCATCCGCGCCTGCATCAGCGGCGGTTCGTGCTCGAGCCGCTCGCCGAGATCGCGCCCGAATGGCGCCACCCGACCCTCGACTTGACGGCGCGGCAGCTGCTCGTCCCGCTCGATGGCGCGCAGCCGGTCGAGCGGCTCTCGTGCTGATTCACGGTGCGCCCTTCGATTGTGCTCGTTCGACCATACCGCTATAACGCCGGCTCTCATTCGCCGCGGGGGGCAGGATGACCGCATTCGAAGCGGCTCGAACGCACATGATCGAAAGTCAGCTGCGGCCGAACAAGGTTGCCGACGATCGGGTGCTCGATGGGTTCGCACGTGTCAGGCGGGAGCTGTTCGTGCCCGAGCAGCTGCGACCGGTCGCCTATGTCGACAACGACCTGCCGCTCGGCCGCGGGCGATATTTGATGGAGCCGATGGTGGCCGCCCGCCTGATCCAAGCGGCGGCGCTGCGGCGCGCCGACACCGCGCTCGTCGTCGGTGCCGGAACCGGCTACGAGGCCGCTGTCATGAGCATGCTCGCGCGCACGGTCGTCGCGCTGGAAGAGGATGCCGAGCTTGCCCGGTTCGCCCGCGGCGCGCTTGTCGAGGAAGGCATCGCCTCGGTCAGCGTCGTCGAGGGGCCGCTGCCTGCGGGCTGTCGACCGCGGGCACCCTACGATGCCGTGCTGTTCGCCGGCGCGATCGCAGAACTGCCGCGCGAGATCCTGGCACAGCTCGCGGAGGACGGCCGGCTCGTCGCGGTCGTCAAAACCGATGGAGGCGGCGTCGGCCGCGCCACCCGAGCGACACGCACTGGCGGAGTGATCGCGCGACGCGTTATATTCGACGCGGCAACCCCGCTGCTGGCGGGTTTCGCCCCGAAGCCCGCTTTCGTGTTCTGAGTCGTGGACCGGTTCATAGCCTCAGAGTTTACTATGCCCGAAGCTGTGGAGTTCTCTAGCAAAGGCCGGCCGGCGAACGCCTGCGAGCCCGGTTTTCGGCAGCGCCGAGGCGGCATTCTCTCGGGCTTTGTCAGCCTTGCCGGGTTTGCCGGCCTGCTCGCGGCCGGCGCCCCGCAGGCGTCGGGCCAGACGCTGACCCAGGCGCTGGCCGAGGCCTACAACACCAACCCGCAGCTATTGGCGCAGCGCGCCCTCTTACGAGCGACCGACGAGCAGGTGCCGCAGGCGCTGTCCGGCTGGCGCCCGACCGTCAACTTCACCGGCCAGCTCGGCGGCGCTCGCGCCAGTTTTGCGCAGCCTCACATCACCACCGGATATCTGACCGTTTACCAGAACAGCCTCAATCTCCAGGCGACCCAGCCGGTCTACACCGGCGGCCGCACGCTGGCTCAGACACGCCAGGCGGTCAACACCGTGGAAGCGACGCGGGCCCAGACCTTGGCGATCGAAACCTCGGTGTTTCAGGCGGTGTCACAGGCGTACCTCGACGTCGTGCGCGACCAGGCTCTGGTCGAGGTCGACCGGAGCAATGTGCAAGTGCTGCAGAAGCAGCTCGAAGCGACACAGGATCGTTTCCGGGTCGGCGAGGTGACCCGCACCGATGTCGCGCAGGCCGAGTCCTCGCTGGCGCAAGCCGTCGGCACCTTGACCGCCGCGGAAGGAACGCTTGCCCAGAGCCGGGCCGAGTATGTGCGCGCGGTCGGCCGCTCCCCCGGGATTCTGCTACTGCCGCGCGAGCGCCCGGCGCTTCCGGCGACGCGCGAAGAAGCACAAAGCCTCGCGGCAAACAACAATTTCAACGTTATTTCCGCGAATTTCGCTGAGCTTGCCGCGCGCGACAACATCGATGTCGTGCGCAGCCAATTGCTGCCGCAGATTTCGCTTGTCGGAACCTTGAGCCGTTTGGTTTCGCCCTCCATCACACTGACCAACTCGGTGGAAAGTGAGGCCGCGATCATGGCGCAGATGACGATGCCGCTCTACGAAGCAGGCGCGATTTATTCGCAGACGCGGCAGGCGGAGCAAACCGTCGGGCAACGGCTCAGCCAGGTCGACGATGCGCGCCGCGCCGCGGTGCAGACGGCAGAGGACGCCTGGGAAACCCTGAAGGCGGCGCGCGCCAGCATCGCCTCGTTCGCCGCCGCGGTGCGGGCGGCGCAGATCGCGCTCCAAGGGACCCAGCAGGAAGCGCTCGTTGGCACCGCGACTACGCTCGATGTGTTGATTCAAAACCAAATGCTGCTGACGACCCAGCAACAGCTGATCGTCGCCGAACACGACGCCGCGCTCGCCGAGTACAACGTTGCCGCCGCCGACGGCCGGCTCGTCGCGGCCGATCTGCATCTGCCGGTGCAGCTCTACGACATGGAGCGGCATTACAAGCAGGTCAAAGACAAATGGGCGGGTTTCGGTGGAGGTCTGAAGGAGTGATCGGATGGATTGGCCGATCCGCTAGAATTTTCGACCTCGGGTGCTTAGGTTAGGGAGGTCTCTAGCCTTGCCGGCCACCCCAATGCCCGAAGATGAGCCCAAAGCCAATCCACCGACGTCAAGCCCCGCTACACCGGAATCGTCGATGGAGGAAATCATCGCGTCGATCAGCCGCATCATCGCCGAAGATAATCGCATGCCGCATCCGACCCGAACTGGCCCGGGCTTAACGGGCGGCA
>DATKHX010000556.1:0-6864 GCA_035510075.1 Allostellaceae bacterium | reverse complement strand
CTTCGGTCCCTCGGTCGGCGCGCCAGTGGCGATGGGCTATGTCGATGCCGCCCACGCCGCCCAGGGCACGCCGCTCCGACTGATTGTGCGCGGCACCGCGCGCCCCGCCCGTGTCGCGCGACTGCCCTTTGTCCCGCACCGGTACCACCGCCCAAAATGAATCTTGAAATTTGGGGATCTTGTTCGTCGTGCCCGCGAAAGCGGGGGATCCAGAGTTGCAAGGCTGACGCACTTGCCCTGGACCCCCGCTTGCGCGCGGGAAAGGTGCAACGTTCGAGGCCGAACGCTCAGCCGAAAAGGAACCGTCGATGTCTGCGCTGCGCTTTACCAAAGACCATGAATGGGTTCGGCTGGACGGCGACCTCGCGGTGATCGGGATCACCGACTACGCCCAGTCGCAATTGGGCGACGTCGTCTATGTCGAATTGCCGGAGATCGGCCGCCAGGTCGAACAGGGCAAGGAGGCGGCAATCGTCGAATCGGTCAAGGCGGCAAGCGAGGTCTACGCCCCGGTCTCGGGCGAGGTCGCCGAGGTCAACGACGCGCTCGCCGCCGAACCCGCTAAGGTCAATGCCGACCCGATGGGCGAGGGCTGGTTCATGAAATTGCGCCTCGCCGAGCCGAAGCAGCTCGACGCGCTGATGGACGAGGCCGCTTATCAGCGCTTTGTCGAGGAGCAGCACTAGATGCGCTACCTGCCGCTGACCGAAGCTGACCGCGCCGCGATGCTGAAGGCGATCGGCGTGCCGTCGATCGACGCACTGTTTGCAGAAGTGCCGCCGGCGGCCCGGCTCGACGGGCTTCTCGACCTGCCACTGGCGCAGGGCGAGCTGGAGGTCGAGCGCGCGATCGGCCGAATCGCGTCACGGAATGTCGCCGCCGGGTCGGCGCCTTTTTTCGTCGGCGGCGGGGCCTATCGCCACCACGTCCCGGCCGCGGTCGACCATCTGATCCAACGCGGCGAGTTCCTGACCTCGTACACGCCCTATCAGCCCGAGGTGTCGCAGGGGACCCTGCAATACCTGTTTGAATTCCAGACCCAGGTCGCGCTGTTGACCGGCATGGAGGTGGCCAACGCCTCGCTCTATGACGGCGCCACATCCTGCGCCGAGGCGGTGATGATGGCGAACCGCGTCACCGGCCGCAAAAAGGCGGTGCTGTCAGGCGGGCTGCACCCGCACTATCGCGAGGCATGCGAGACCTATGGCCGATTTGTCGGCTTCGATCTCGCCGCGAACGACCCTCGACCCGGCGAGTACGAAGATTTGGCGCGGCTGGTCGACGGCGAAACGTCGTGTGTCGTCGTGCAGAATCCCGATTTCTGGGGCGAATTGCGCGACTGGTCGGTCCTGGCGGAGGCCTGCCACGCCAAGGGCGCATTGCTGGTCGTCGTCGTCACCGAGGTGCTGTCCTTGGGCGCGGTCAAGCCGCCCGGCGAGATGAGCGCCGACATCGTCGCCGCCGAAGGCCAGTCGCTCGGCAATGCGCTCAATTTCGGGGGGCCCTATCTCGGTCTTTTCGCGAGCCGCGACAAATTTGTGCGCCAGATGCCGGGCCGCCTCGTCGGCCAGACCGTCGATACCGAGGGCAGACGCGGCTGGGTGCTGACCCTCTCGACGCGTGAGCAGCACATCCGGCGCGAGCGCGCAACGAGCAACGTCTGCACCAATTCAGGGCTGTGCGCCCTCGCCTTCACGATCCACCTGGCATTGCTCGGCGAGGCCGGGCTCGTCCGTCTCGCGCGGCTCAACCATGCCGCGGCGGTGCGTCTGGCCCAGCGGGTCGAGCGCATGCCGGGGGTGCAGCTCGTCAACCGCAACTTTTTCAACGAATTCACCCTGCGCCTTCCCCGACGAGCGGCGCAGGTCGTCGAGGCTCTGGCAGCAAAGGGCGTCCTCGGCGGCATTCCGGCGAGCCGGCTTTATCCCGGTCGGCCCGAGCTTGCCGATCTGCTGCTGGTGGCGGCAACCGAAACTGTCACCGACGAAGATATCGACCGGCTCGAACATGGGCTGCGGGAGGTGCTCGCGTGAACGATTGGAGTCGCGCGGCAAGCGCTCACTCGGCCGCCTCTGCTGATGTCACCGCCCCGGCGCCGACCTTCAGCGGCAACCGTGGGCTGCAGATCGAGGAGAAGCTGATCTTCGAGCAAGACGCACCCGGCCGCTGCGGCGTCGACCTGCCGGAGCCGCCGCCATTCACGGCGCGCCTCGGCGGGCTCCAACGGGGAGGGGCGATCGGGCTGCCCGGTCTCAGCGAGCCGCAGGTGGTGCGCCACTTCACCCGGCTGTCGCAAAAGAATTATGCAATCGACAGCGGCCTCTACCCGCTCGGCTCGTGCACGATGAAGCACAATCCGCGCCTCAACGAAAAGCTGGCGCGATTGCCGGGTCTCGGCGACATCCACCCACTGCAGCCGGTCTCGACCGTGCCGGGCGCGCTCGAATTGATCGACACCCTCGCACATTGGCTGAAGACCTTGACCGGCATGCCGGCGTTGGCGTTGTCGCCCGGCGCCGGGGCGCATGGCGAGTTGTGCGGCATGATGACGATCCGCGCCGCACTCGAAGCCCGCAACGACCGGCGCCAGCGGGTATTGGTGCCGGAATCGGCGCACGGCACCAACCCGGCGACGGCGGCAGCTTGCGGCTACGTCGTGGATCCGATCCCGGCCGATGGGCGCGGCCGGGTCGACCGCGCGGCGCTCGAAAAAAAGCTCGGGCCCGATGTTGCCGCGCTGATGCTGACCAACCCCAACACCTGCGGCCTGTTCGAGGGCGAGATCGTCGAGATCGCCGCGGCGGTGCATCGCGCCGGCGCCTTCTTTTATTGCGACGGCGCCAATTTCAACGCGATCGTCGGGCGCGTGCGGCCGGTCGACCTCGGCATCGACTGCATGCACCTCAATCTGCACAAGACATTCTCGACCCCGCATGGCGGCGGCGGCCCGGGCAGCGGCCCGGTCGTGCTAGCGGCGAGCCTTGCGCCTTATGCGCCGTTGCCATGGCTGGTGCATGGCGAGCGCGGCCTTGACCTCGTCGAGCACAAGGCCGGCCAAACCGCCGCGGCGATCGGGCGGCTCAAGAGCTTTCATGGCCAGATGGGCATGTTCGTGAGGGCACTCGCCTACATGATGAGCCATGGCGCCGACGGGCTGCGCCAAGTCGCCGAGGACGCGGTACTGAACGCCAACTATCTGCGCGTCTTGCTCGACGGCGAGCTTAGCGTGGCCTTCCCCGGCCCGTGCATGCACGAGGTCCTGTTCGACGAGCGGTTTTTAAAGAATACCGGCGTCACCGCCCTCGACTTTGCCAAGGCGCTGATCGACGAGGGCTATCATCCAATGACGATGTATTTCCCGCTGGTCGTCCACGGCGCCTTGCTGATCGAACCGACCGAAACCGAGAGCAAGGCAACGCTCGACGAATTCGCCGCAGTAGCGAAAGCGCTCGCGGCCGCTGCCCGTTCGGGCGCCGCGGCCCGCTTCCGCGCCTCTCCAATCTGCGCCCCGCGCCGCCGTCTCGACGAAACCGCCGCCGCCCGCAAGCCCGTCTTGCGCTGGCGACCTGCCGCCGAGCATCGCCAAGCCGCCGAGTAGCGCGGCGGGAAATCCGCGTCGCCAGCTATTCTTTGCGGCCGATCTCGAGCCGCGACCGCAAACGCCGCCAACGCGAGTCGGTTGCGCCCCCAGGCGACTCGGCCCCGTCTGTCGGCATCGGCTCCGACAGCTCGTCGATCAGCCGCCGGGCCAACGTGCCGCGCGGGCCGCGCGCCCAATGATCCGGGGCGGTGTCCCCGGCGCTCCATTCCTGCAACGGCAATACCAGATAGGAGGCGAGCCCGTCGAGCAGCGGCTCGTAGGTCGCCCGCAGCGCCGCGAGCAGCTCCTCGGCTTCGGGGGTGCTCCAGGTGAAACCGGCTTGGGCGAGATCGCTCTCCAGCCGCAGGAAACCTGCATGGTCCAGCCTGTCGCCGCCGGTGTAGCGCGACGGCGCCACCCCGAAAGACCGAGCCATCTCCACGAGGATCTGGCGTGCCATGGTGAACGTCATGCGGGCCTGCAGCGGCGCCACGCCGTCGAGCCCGGTGAGGATCAAGGAGCAGCAATCAATGATGGCGGCGAGCGCCGCTAGCCACGACTGATCGTTGTGTTGTGAGCGATAATAGGCAAGCATCGGGTAGGAGAGATGGCTTTCCAGCAGCTCCGAGCCCCATGTCTCCCACTCGCGCAGCAGCATGTCGACCTGGGCCACCCCATCCTCGCCGCCATGGCGTTGCAACAGGCCGAGGGCGGTGGGCGGCGAGCCGGCGCGCCCATCCAGTTTGATCACATGCGCCTCCCGGCGCGAGAACAGCTGGTACAGCACCGGCAGGTAGCCGATCACCACGGCGATGAAGCCGAGGCCGGTGCCGGCTTCCAGAACCGTAAGCACTCGGGCGACCCGGGTGTGGGGCACGACGTCGCCAAAACCCAGGGTGAAGAAGGTCGCCCCGCTCATATAGATCTGACTGCCGATCGTCGGTCGAGGCGTGACCCCGGCGCCGATCTGCACGGCCCAAAGGAGCGAGCCGAAACCGACCGTCAGAGAGGTCATCCAAAGGCCGAACAGCAGCACCAGGGACAGCGCGCCATAAACGCTGAGAAAATGTTCTCTCCGGTCGTCCCGCCGCAGGCGACAGGCGAGCGCGGACCAGGCGACCCAGGTCAGACGGTAATACAGGCTGACAAAGCGCAGCCGCCGCATCACCCGGCGCGGCAGCAGCATGACCTCAAAGGCGTCCTGCAGCGTCGCGACGAGCAAGAGAAGCGCCAAGAGAGCGACGGCAGCCGTGACCATGCCCAGCAAACGCACCGGCGCCCGCAATGGCTTCTTGCCGGCCTGAGAAGATTTCCACCGGGCCGAGACCCGCCGTCAAAGCGATCGGCTTTGCCTGGTGCCAGCGCTCAATCTACTGACGTTTGTGGGAACTCTTTAAGATACCCTCCCGGCTGTTCACGACGACAGTTCAGATGTCGACCTCGGCGCCGAGCTCGATAACCTGGCCGGGCGGGATGCGGAAGAACTCGGTCGGGCGCGTAGCGATACGGGTCATGAAGACATAGAGGTGTTCGCGCCACCGCGCCATCCCGGGCCGCGGCGTCGACTTGACGTTGGCCCGCCCGATAAAGAAGGAGATTTGGTCGAAGTCGAGATCGAGGCCCGGGATCACCGCCCGGCGCAGCTCCCGCGGCACGTTCGGGGTCTGGGCAAAGCCGAAATGCGCTTCAATCTGCCAGAACCCATGGCCGAGCTCTTGCGCCTTGATGCGATCCGGACCCTCGACCCGCGGTATATTGTCGGTCGCGACGCGGACCAGCAACACCGTCCGGTGCAGCACCTTGTTGTGCTTGAGATTTTGCATGAGGCTCGGCGGCACGTGCTGGGTATAAGCGGTGAGAAAGACCGCGGCGCCGGAAACGCGGGCCTCCGGCGTCTCTTCGCAACTGGCGAGGAAATCGGCGAACGGCATCGTTTCGCTCTCGATCCGTGCCAGCACCAATTGCCGGCCGCTGCGCCAGGTAGTCATGATCGTGAACATGACGAGCCCGATCGCCAGCGGGAACCATCCACCGGTCGGGATCTTCAGCGAATTCGAGCCGAATAGCGCCAGGTCCACGGTCATGATCGGTGCCAGCACGGCGGCGATGGTCGGCCAGCGCCAGCGCCAGACGCCGCGCATGACCGCTCCGATCAGCACTGTCGTTAAGGTCATCGTTCCGGTGACGGCAAAGCCGTAGGCCGAGGCGAGGGCGCTGGAGCTGCGGAATCCCAGCACCAGCGCGAGCACCGCGACGAGCAGGAGCCAATTGATTTGCGGAATATAGATTTGCCCGCGCGCTTGCGCCGAAGTCTGAAAAACGTCGAGCTGCGGCAACAGGCCGAGCTGCATCGCCTGGCGCGACAATGAGAACGAGCCGGAGATCACCGCCTGCGAGGCGATGACCGTGGCCGCGGTCGACAACAGCACCAGCGGGATCAACCCCCAGCCCGGCAGCATGCGGAAGAACGGGTTCTCGATCGCGGTCTTGTCGCCGAGCAGCAGGGCGCCCTGCCCGAAATAATTGAGGACGAGCGCCGGCAATACCAGCGCGAACCAGGCGAGCCGGATCGGGAACCGGCCAAAATGCCCCATGTCGGCGTAAAGCGCCTCGCCGCCGGTGATCGCGAGCGACACGGCGCCGAGCACGATAAAGCCGCGCAGCGGCGCGGTCGCAAACACCCGGACCGCATGCGCCGGGTTCAGCGCCGCCAGGACCCGGGGGGCCTCGGCGATCTGGATCAGCCCGTCGAGTGCGATCACAGCGAACCACACGAGCATCACCGGGCCGAACAGGTGACCGACCGCGCTTGTGCCGCGCTTTTGCACAAGAAACAACGCCAGCAGCACCGCGACTGCGATCGGCACCACAAACCGGTGCATTGCCGGGGTCCCGACGCCGATCCCTTCGACCGCGCTCAGCACAGAAATCGCGGGCGTGATCATGCTGTCGCCGTAAAACAGCGCCGCACCGCCGATCGCGAGCAGGACCAGCGCCAATCGCGCCCGCGGGCTGCGCACCGCCTCCTGGGCCAGCGCCAGCAAAGCCAGGATCCCGCCTTCGCCCTGATTGTCGGCGCGCATAACCAACAAAACGTATTTGACGGCGACGACGAGGATCAGCGCCCAGACGATCAGCGACAGGATTCCGAGGATGTTTTCCGGCACGAGCGCAACGCCGTGCTCCGGGTTGAAGCACTCGCGGAAGGTGTAGACTGGGCTCGTCCCGATGTCGCCGAACACGACCCCGAGCGCTGCGACCGAGAGCCCGGGAAGGCTGGCCGA
>DATKHX010000555.1:0-11485 GCA_035510075.1 Allostellaceae bacterium | reverse complement strand
CGCCGCCACAACGCCTCCAGAAGGATCGCAATCCAGCAGAGGCCAAGCGCGGCGCCCACGATGTCGACCGCGGCCGGCGATATGCCAAGAGCCCCTTGCAGCTCGCGCGTGACAAAAGCGAACACCAGCCAGCCGACGATGATGCGCAACCGCAGATACCAGTACCGCGCCGCCGCGGAATCCATCGGGATCACGCGAAACCGCTCGTTGTAGGGCGCCAGCAAAAACCGCCCGAGAACGGCCGCGATACGGATCGCGAGAAAGACGATCAGATAGCCGAGCACGATCCGGCGCAACAGCCCCGGCCAGTGAAACACCAGAAAGGCGCCGATGCTGCCGATAGCGTAGGCAATGACTAAGCCCAGGGCAAAGGCGGCACGCTCGGCGACGAGGCGCACGCGGTCGCCGACGGCGTCGACCGGGTGTCCTTCAAGATTGTTGCGGATACGCCGCGTGGCGCGGCTGAACAATGCCTGAAAGCCAAAGCCAAGCCCGACAAAGGCCGCGACCAAGGTCAAGATGCGCCCCGGCCGGTGGCTTCCGACCGTCTCCTGCAACAGGTCCGCGGCGCGGGCATATTCCGCCGGCATTTCCGGCATCGCGTCGACCATGCCCGCCATGTGCTCGCGCACGGCCTCGACGCGGGCGGACATCATCTCCGCCGGGGAATCAATCTCGGTCTTGCGCGGCGCCGGTGCGGCAGCCTCGGTGGCGTGCTGCTCCTTTAGCCAGGCCTGCACCTTCGGGTCGGCCAACAGGCTCATCAGCGCATCGATCTCCGCCGGCGGCGCCGTCTCGGCCTTGGGCTTTGTCGATTTGACGGTCGTCGCCGCGGTGCCGGCGGCATAGCCCGCCGGCAGGGTCACGATGCCGAAGAGGAGTGCTGCGAGGCAGACCGCAGCCGCGCGCAATGCAAGCCGGATGGCGGTTCTCCCTATCAATCAGCCGGGGCGCCGCGCGCGACCTTGCGCCCGACGATCCAGTCTTTATAGGTGTCGCCGGGCATGGGCCCCTTGGCGTGGGCGTCGAGCGCCGCCTGGTCGCGCCACTTCTCGATCAGAAAGACGTGCCTGTCATCGTCTTTCGGCAGCATCAGGTCGAATTGCAGGCAACCATCGTCTCGGCGCGAGCGCTGAGCGTGTCCGCGCATCAGCTCGAGGAACTGGCTGCGATGCTCCAATTTCACCTCGAAATCGACGACGATCATGACCTGGCTCATCGGCGTTCCCTTTCCGCGGTATTTCGAGGCATCATCGGTCATCCGCCGGCGCCGAAGCAAGCGCCGGTTGCTTTGATGGAGAATCGAGATGGCTTACGACGCCTTTAGCACGCTTATGCCGATCGCCGGATGGCCCGAGGAGCGCGCCCGCGAGGTCGAAATCACCGGCGGCGCCGATCCGGTATTGCCGACGCCTTTCCGCATCGGCGCGGCCGGTGCCGCAGCACTTGCCGCAACGGGGCTCGCCGCCGCCGATCTTTGGGAATTGCGCAGCGGGCGGCGCCAAGAGGTTTCGGTCGATCTGCGCCAAGCGGTGGCCTCGCTGCGCAGCGGCCATTACATGCAGATCGACGGTGCGGCGATTTCGACCGAGCGCAACCCGGTGATGGGCGTCTACCCGGCGAAGAATGGCCGGTGGAGCTATATCCACGCCAATTTCCCGAACCACCGGGCGGCGGCGATGAGCGTGCTCGGCGTCCCGGAGGAGCGCGAGGCGGTGCGGCAGGCCGTGGCGAAATGGGACGCGCTCGAGCTCGAAGAGGCGATCCTCGCCGCCAAGGGTGCGGGCGGAATGGTGCGCAGCATGGCTGAATGGGCAAAGCACCCGCAGGCCGCCGCAATCGCCTCGCTGCCATTGATGGAGATCATCAAGATCGGCGACAGCGCGCCCCAGCCGCTGCCGGAAGGCGAGCGGCCGTTGTCGGGCATTCGCGTCCTCGACCTGACCCGCGTGCTCGCCGGGCCGACTTCGGCGCGGACCTTGGCCGAGCATGGCGCCGACGTGATGAAAATCACCGCACCGCATCTGCCGAACATCGGCTACCAGGAATACGACACCGGCCACGGCAAACTGCAGGCGCATCTCGATCTGCGCCAGTCGCGCGACCTCGACACCCTCTTGGGCCTGGTGCGCGACGCCGACGTGTTCACCCAAGGCTATCGGCCGGGCACGCTCGGCAATCGCGGCCTGTCGCCCGAAGAGCTGGCGAAACTGCGGCCGGGTCTCGTCTATGTGTCGATGTGCGCCTTCAGCCATGCCGGTCCCTGGGCATCGCGCCGCGGCTTTGACACCGTGGTGCAAACGGTCAGCGGGATAACCACGCGCCAGGGCGAGCTCTTTCCTGGCGCCAACCCCGGCCCGCAGTTCTACCCGGTTTCCGCTATCGATTACTTAACGGGGTATCTGATGGCGTTTGGCGCGATGGTGGCGCTGGCGCGGCGGGCGCGCGAGGGCGGCAGCTGGCTCGTCCGCATCTCATTGGCGCAGACCGGCAAATGGCTCGTCGACCGCGGCCAGGTGCCGCAGACGGCGCTCGCAAATGTCGATAAGGAGCTCTACCCGGCGGAGATCGCGCGCTGGACGATCGAGAGCGACACCCCGGTCGGCCGGCTGCGCCATCTGGGCCCGACCGTGCGCCTCTCGGAGACCGCACCCTATTGGGCGCGCCCGACCGCGCCCCTCGGCTACCACGAGCCGGTTTGGCCCGCCCGCGCCGCGTAGCGGCAGGACCGCTGCCGCCGCCCTAATTCCAGCGATCGACGACCGGAGGGGGCCCGTCTCCGACAAGCTGCAGCGCATGCGGCAGAGTCTGGAAATAGACGGCTCCGTTCCAGACTCGCGCTGCGGCGAGTGCTGCGAGCAGCATCGCCGACGCGATGACCGTGGTCAGCCACGCCTTGGTCAGCGCCGAAAGGGACATCTCGATCATGGCCGCGAAGCTCGATAATCCGGACGTTCGAAGGCGGCCGATATGGCCGCGTCGGTCGAGGATCATTCTCGGCTTTCGCTCGGCATCCGGCTGTGAGCGGGCTCACACACTGAACGCTTTTGCAGGAATGGCAGATTCCGGCCGCGCTCTCCGGACGTTGCCCCTATGACGCTGCTTCAGACATCACATCGGCATGGTTGTGCGCTGATTATCAGCCGAGGGCCGCCAAAGGGCCCGGCGGATCGCGTTCGGCCTCGCAGATGTCGGACACTGCGAGGCCGTTTGCTGGGCAGGTGTGAAATGTGCTTGTCGCCGGTGGGTGCAAAATGTGCTTGTCGCCGTTGGAATGTGCTGTTCGCTATGAACCCCCGACGTCTGGGTCGAATACACGATCAGCGGCCCAGGAGGTCGCTGGCAACGGGGCTCCCGCCGGGAGCTGCGCTTTCAAACCTTTTGCCTCGATCTCCAGGGGATGACTGCGGTCGAATTTGATCGCGCGACCTACGGGGCAAAAGTTGTGCCAACATCGTTCACAAGGAAAAGTTCTCGTCAAATAATTGATCTTAATTCGATAATTTTTTCGGCGAACAACACGAATCGTATCAAAGCCGCCAAACGAGACACTTGCCTCGCCTGATACAACCGACCGATAGGTGAACGAGACGACTCACGGCAGCGCCGCTTGGGTCCGCCCCTGGAACGGCGGCGGCGGGTCAACCCATGGCCTGGCTCTTGAAATAGGCCGCGACCGCCCGAGCGAGGCCGCGGGCGAGGCGTCGCTGAAAGAGAGGCTGCTGCAGCAACCGCTCCTCGATCGGGTTCGACAGACAACCGAGCTCGACCAGCGCCGAGGGGATGTCCGGTGCGGTGAGCACGACAAAGCCGGCCGAGCGCTGCGGATTTTCGAGCAGTATGACGTCGCGGCCGAGCGCGGCGACCACCCCATGCGCCAGTTCGAGCGACAGGTTGTCGGTCTGCCGTCGGGCCAGGTCGATCAGAATGTAGCCGACCTCGCGGGGCTGGCGCGACAGGCGCACGCCGGCCACGACATCGCGGTTTTCGCTGTCGGCGAGCGCCGCCGCCTCACGATCCGAGGCGGTGGCCGACAAGGTGAATACCGAAAGCCCGCGCATCGCCACATTGGGCAGCGCATCGGCATGGAGCGAGAGAAACAGATCGGCGCGCAGCACGCGAGCCTTGGCCACCCGCTCGCGCAACGGGACGTATTCGTCGGTGCCGCGGGTCAATGCCACGCGAAAGCGGCGCGTCGCATTCAGCAGGCGCGCGAGATCCGTCGCGATCGCAAAGGTGATGTATTTCTCATAGACGCCGCCCGCGCCGATTGCGCCCGGGTCAATCCCGCCATGCCCAGGATCGATGACGACCATCGGCAGATACCGCGGCCGCGGCCGGCCTCGTCCGGGCGGCTGCGCCGAGGCCGGGCCGGCCGCGAATTCCACGGCAGCGCAGCCCACCAGCAGGCGCAGCACGCTGCGCCTTGCCCACATAATGTTCCACATCCCCCGCCCCTAGCGCGCGCGTCCGCCCCACCGGACCCCGGCCGCCCGATTATATAATGCGCGAATAATAAATAGGCAGCTACCCCCGCCGCGGTTGCGGGTTTAGAGACGGGTGAAAAACTCTCGCGCCGGAATTGCCGGCGGCGACTTACGATCCGCCGCGGTCATCCTGCGAGCGCCGGATTGGCGACGGCGCCGCCGGCCTTTGCGAGGCGAGCAGCCGCCGCATGCCGCCGGCTAGTCCTCGGAAGACGACGCGAAGAGGCCACGACAATCGCCGATAGATGTATTCGGCGGCGACGGTATTGCCGGGCGGGCGCCGCAGGCTGCCCATGCCGTGTCGTCGATAATCCGAGACCCAGGTGGCGACGAGACGCTCCGATACGCCCGCGGCGGCGGCGGCATCGGCGGTGCTCCAGTTGTCGACGATGATGCGCTGCACGATTTGACCGCGCTGTGCCGCGGTCAGGGTGTGGGGATGAGACGAGGCGGGCTTCATGCTGCGCCAACGCCGGGCCATCGCGACAATTCCCTCCTTTTCAGGCTTTCACGTCGACGACGATGCGACCGCGCACCGCGCCCTTCAAAATCTTCGGCGCGAGGTCCGGCAAGGCCGCGAGCGGGACGATCTCCGCCATTTTGCCGAGGCGGTCGAGCGGCAGGTCGCACGCCAGCCGACGCCAAGCTTCGATGCGTTCCTCGCGCGGGCACATGACCGAGTCGATCCCGAGCAGATTGACGCCGCGCAGCAGAAACGGGATCACCGTCGTCGGCAGGTCATTGCCGCCGGCGAGCCCGCAGGCGACGACGCTCGCCCGGTACTTGAGCTGGGTCAGCACCGTCGCCAGGGTGGCGCCGCCGACCGCATCGACCGCGCCCGCCCAGCGCTCGCTGTCGAGCGGGCGCGGCGGCTTCGTGGCGAGCGCCGAACGCTCGATCAAATCGGCGGCGCCCAGGCCTTCCAGGTAGTCGCGCAATTGCGGGCGGCCGGTCGCCGCGACCACACGGTGTCCGAGGCGCGACAGCAGCGCCGTCGCGACGCTGCCGACGCCGCCGGCGGCCCCGGTGACGAGCACGTCGCCGGCGCCGGGGCGCAGCCCATGCCGTTCGAGCGCCATGACCGCCAGCATCGCGGTAAACCCCGCGGTGCCGACCGCCATCGCCTGCGCCGCGGTTATTGCATCGGGCCGGTGCACCAGCCAAGCGGCGTCGACCCGCGCCTTTTCGGCATATCCGCCCCAATGAACCTCGCCGACCCGCCAGCCGGTCAGGATCACCGGGTCGCCGGGCCTGAATTCGGGCGAATCCGAGCGCTCGACGGTGCCGGCGAAATCGACGCCGGGAATATGCGGGTAACTGCGGACGAGACGGCCGATCCCTTGCAGGATCATGCCATCCTTGTAATTGAGCGTCGAATATTCGATCGCGACGGTGACATCGCCGGGCGGCAGCTTCGCCTCGTCGATCGCCTCGATGCAGGGGGCGACCTTTCCGCCTTCTTCATGCAGCACCAGAGCCCGAAACGACGCCATCACGCCTCCCATCAACCACAATATGGCTGCGGTGCGGTTAACGAGGCTGCGCGCCTCGCCTCCGCTCCCTGCTAGCGGTGCAGCGAGACCCAGCCGCGGTGCGAGCGTCAGGCGCGCAGCGGTTCGAGGATGCTGACGAAATTCGCGACCGCGGCGCCGCCCATGTTCATGACCCCCGCGAGTGCCGCACCCGGCACCTGGATGCCGCCCGCTTGCCCCGTCACCTGCATTGCCGCCAATACGTGCATCGACACTCCGGTGGCACCGATCGGATGCCCCTTCGATTTGAGCCCGCCCGACGGGTTGACTGGCAGCCGGCCGTCTTTTTCGGTCCAGCCTTCGAGGATCGCGCGGGCGCCCTCGCCTTTTGGCGTCAGCCCCATTGCCTCGTATTCGATCAATTCGGCGATCGTGAAGCAGTCATGCGTCTCGACCAGGTCGAGATCATCGAGCTTGAGGCGGGCGCCGTCCAACGCGCGTCGCCAGGCGAGCGCCGGCCCCTCGAACGCGATCACGTCGCGCCGGCTCATCGGCAGAAAGTCGTTAACCTGCTCGGCGGCGCGGAAAATCACCGCCTTCCTCAGGCTCAGCGCGGTCGCGGTGTCGGCCAGCACAACGGCCGCCGCACCGTCCGAGACCAGCGAGCAATCGGTGCGCTTCAACGGTCCGGCGACGATCGGGTTCTTGTCCGAAACCGTGCGGCAGAATTCGTAGCCCAAATCCTTTTGCATCTGCGCCAGCGGGTTGGCGACGCCGTTCTTGTGGTTTTTGGCGGCGATCCGCGCCAGCGCGTCCGACTGGTCGCCGAAGCGCTGAAAGTAGCTCTGCGCGATCTGCCCGAAGATGCCGGCAAAGCCGCCCTCGATGCGATCCTCCTCCTTGCGGTAGCTGGCGCCCAACAGGATGTCGCCGACCTCGGCGCCGCCGATCTCGGTCATCTTCTCGACCCCGACGACGAGCGCCAGCCGCGCCTTGCCCGCGGCGATCGCGTTCAGCCCCTGATGGATCGCGGCCGACCCGGTGGCGCAGGCGTCCTCGACCCTGGTCGCGGGCTTGAAGCGAAACCCGGGGTCGGCCTGGAACACCAGCGAGGCCGCGAATTCCTGGCGGACGAAACCGCCGTTCATCGTGCCGAGATAAATGGTGTCGATGTCGGCGGCGCCGACCCCGGCATCGCCCAGCGCCGCCTCGGTCACCTCGACGATCAGCGACTCGATGTCCCGGCCCTCGTGCTTGCCGAATTTGCTGTGCGCCCAGCCGACGATGCACCCGCTCATTATCATCTCCTCAGCTAGCGTGTCGCGACGACTGAGCGCGAAGCGACAACAAGCGGCCGCCCGGCGCTCTACGCCGGATATAGGAACTGACCGAGCCCCGGCAAATCACTTCTCGCCCTCGATTTCACCCTCCAGCGCAGCCAGATCGCTGATCCGCCGGAATAGTCGGTTCGGGGTGTGCGGCAGCGACAAAAAGCTTTCGCGCCGATAAAAGCGGCGAGCGTTCTCGTCGATGGCATCGACTACAACGGCAAAGCCCGGGATTTCGCTGCGGAGGCACCGGCGCAGCGCATCGACGAGGAGAAATCGTCCCCATCCGTGGCCCTGGTATCGCCGGTCGACTGCCAGGCGGCCAAGCAGAAAAGCCGGCAGCTGAGGATAGCGCGGCAGCCGGCGGACCGTATCCGCGGGCAAGTCTTGCAGCTGTGCCGAAGCCGCCGACAGCGTGTAATAGCCGCCGATCCCGCCGTCGGGCATTATCAGCACAAAAGGCGCCGCAACGAGCCGCCGCGCATCCTGACCCGCCTGACGGTGGAGGTATTGGTCGAGTTCGGGCGAACCGCAGGAAAAAGCCGTCCGATCGTGATGCGGACCGAGCGGCTGGACCGCGCTGTGCGCCGGCCGATCGTCAGCCGCGCTCCGCACGTCGGCTCAGCCGAGCATGACGGCGAAAGCTCTCGCGCAGGCGGTCGTTGACTGGAGGCGGATCGAGCAGACCGGCGACAAAGGCTGCCGAGTCGAGCGCGTCGAGCACCATTGCCTGCCGGTCGATCGTCCGTTGCGCGGCCTCCTGGGCGCTGGCTATCAGAAAATCTGAGAGGGTGCGGCCTTGCAGGTTCGCGGCATGCTGAAACAGTCGCTTCTGCTCGGTATCGACGCGCGCGACCAGACGTTCACTCCTAACCCGGGCCGGTGGGGCGTCGCTTTGCGAGCTCATCCGAGAAATGTGTGCCCATCAGGCATACAAGTCAACGATGACATTGCGACAATGCAATATGATTGCGGATATCGATCCTTGGGAGAGCGAAACCGATGGCAGAAAACCCCGATATCCTCGCCATCCGCCGGCCGGACGACTGGCATGTCCATCTACGCGACGGGGCGATGCTGGCGCAAGTCCTGCCCTATACGATCAGACAATTCGCCCGCGCGGTCGTGATGCCGAATTTGGCGCCGCCAGTAACGACGGTCGCGGCCGCGCGAGCCTATCGCGGGCTCATCCTGGAGGCGCTGCCGGCCGGGAGCGCCTTCACGCCGCTGATGACGTGCTATCTGACCGACGCGACCGACCCGGGCGAGGTTGCGGGCGGCTATGCCGAGGGGGTCTTTGCCGCGGTCAAGCTCTACCCGGCGCACGCGACGACCAATTCGGCCCATGGCGTCACCGACATCGATCGCGTGCAACGGGTGCTGGAGCGCATGGCCGAAATCGGCATGCCGCTCCTGGTCCACGGCGAGGTCACCGACCCCGAAATCGACATCTTCGACCGCGAGGCTGTCTTTATCGACCGGGTGCTCGACCCGTTGCGCCGCCGGCTGCCGGAGCTGCGCATTGTGCTCGAGCACATCACAACCGAGGAGGCGGCGCAATACGTCGCCGAAGGCGGCACGAATCTGGCCGCGACGATCACCGCGCACCACCTCGTGATCAACCGAAATGCCCTCTTCGCCGGCGGCATCCGGCCGCATCTTTACTGCTTGCCGATCGCCAAGCGTGAAAAGCATCGGCTGGCGCTGCGGCGTGCCGCCACTTCGGGCGACCCGCATTTCTTGCTCGGCACCGACAGCGCGCCACACGCCCGCCCGGCGAAGGAGGCCGCTTGCGGCTGTGCCGGCGTGTTCACCGCCGCCGCGGCGCTCGAAATCTACGCTGAGGTTTTTGCCGATGAGGGTGCCCTCCACCATCTCGAAGCCTTTGCCTCACTGAACGGCCCCGCCTTTTACCATCTCCCGCCAAACAAATCCCAAATCACCCTGCGCCGCGAGCCGTGCACGATCCCCGAGCAAATCGGCGAAGGCGAAACCGCCGTCGTCCCGTTTCTCGCCGGCAAAACCCTGCGTTGGCGCCTGGCGCCGTAGCGGCTCCTCGATTGGGGGTGGATCGCGCCGGTAACAAACGGTTGAAACATTTGTTTGGAATAATGCGGAATAAGCTTAGGCTAGGAAGACGTGGAGGCCTGACAGGCGTGACGCTCAATCTTCCAATAGTCGGCATTGGAGCATCGGCGGGCGGCGTCGAGGCCCTCGAATCCTTTTTCCGGGCGGTGCCGGCGGACAGCGGATTGGCGTTTGTCGTCGTCACCCATTTGGCCCCCGATCATGACAGCATGCTGGCGGAGATCCTCGGCCGTTGCGTCCGGATGCCGGTGGTCAACGCGCAGGACGGGCAGACGGTCGAAGCGGAGCATGTCTATGTTCTTCCGCCCGGCGCGGTGCTGACCATCCGGCAAGGGAGGCTGCGCCTGCGCCGCACCACCGCCGCGCACCGCGAACGCGCTCCGATCGATGTCTTCTTCACCGCGCTCGCCGAAGACCAGGCCGAGCATGCGATCGGCATCATCCTCTCGGGCGGCGGCAGCGACGGGACGATCGGCTTCAAGGCGATCAAGGAGAATGGCGGGCTGACGGTGGCGCAGGGCGCGGACACGACGCGGCCGCGCTTTGCCGAGATGCCGTCGAGCGCGGTCGGGGCGGGATTTGTCGACCTGCTGTTGCCGGTTCAGGACATGCCCGAGCGGATTCTCGGCTATGTCCGCAACTGGGGCTCGTTCGACGCGGAACGGCCGGCGGGCGCGCTTTCCCAGATTCACGCCTTGCTGCACGCGCGCACCGGGCATGATTTCAGCGAATACAAGGACCGGACGTTTCAGCGCCGCGTGCAGCGCCGCATGCAGGTGGTGCAGACCGCCATGCTCGAGGAGTACACCGAGCGCCTGCACCAGGACCCGGAAGAGGTCAACGCCCTGTTTCGCGACCTGTTGATCGGCGTCACCGGCTTTTTTCGCGACCCCACGGCCTTTGCCGCGCTCGAAGCTCTGGTGATGCCGAAGCTGTTCGAAGGCAGAAGAAAAGAAGACGAGCTGCGCGTATGGGTATGCGGCTGCGCCACCGGCGAGGAAGCCTATTCGATCGCGATCCTGCTGCGCGAGCAGATGGAAAAATCCGCTTCGCCGCCAAAGGTGCAGATTTTCGCGACCGACATCGACGAGGCCGCCCTCTCCGTCGCCCGCGCGGCGTTTTATCCGGCCAACCTGGTGACCGAGGTTTCGCCCGAGCGGCTGAGGCGCTTTTTTGTTCATGAAGCGGCCGGCTCGCGCGTGTCGCGGGAATTGCGCGACATATGCGTCTTTTCGAACCACAGCCTGATCCGCGACCCGCCGTTTTCGCGCGTCGATTTGATCTCCTGCCGCAACGTCTTGATCTATATGAACAACGAATTGCAGGCTCAGATCGCGCATTTGTTCCACTATGCGTTGCGGCCCGGCGGCTGCCTGTTCCTCGGTCTGTCGGAAAACGTCTCCCGGCATTCTGAGCTGCTGCGCCCGGTCGATCGCAAAAGCCGCATATTCCAGCGCCGCGACATGCTGGTGCGGCGCCCTCTGCCGCTTCGGCAATTCCTGCCTCAGGGGCACAAGCGAGACCCCGCTGCCGCGTCGAGCCCGTTGCAGCGGCGTGCGGATCGGCTACAGAACGTGGCCGGCACTGTCCTGGACCGGTTCGCTCCGATCTATGTGATCGTCGACGAAGCCGGGGAAACGCTGTTTTTCTCCGCCGGGACGGGAAAATATCTGCAGCCGGCAACGGGCCCGGCGAGCCGCGACGTTGTCGCGATGGCGCGCCCGGGTCTGCGCGCCGAATTGCGCGCGGCGTTGCACCGGGCAAAGGAAACCGGTCGACGGGTCACGCAGGAGCGTGTCCCGGTGCAGATCGATGGCGGCGTTCAGATAACTGGCCTGGCGGTCGAGCCGGTCGTCGAAGGCAGCGAAACCGTGTACGCGGTCGTGTTCGCCGATCACGGCCTGGTCCGGACCCGCGAGGAGAGCGACAGCGCCGAGCGGGCCGCCGAGAGCGTCACGGTTCAGCAGATCGAGAAGGAGCTCCAGGAGACCAAGGAGCGCCTGCACTCGACGACCGAGGAGCTGGAGACCGCCAACGAGGAGTTTCGCACGGCGAACGAGGACCTGCTTTCGCTGAATGAAGAGTTGCAATCCACCAATGAAGAGCTCGA
>DATKHX010000554.1:0-3277 GCA_035510075.1 Allostellaceae bacterium | reverse complement strand
GGCGATCACGGGATCGCACCGCTTGCGCCGTCCAAGTAGACGTGCTCGCCGAATTACCTCGGGTGTATTTGACTTATTCGCGGAACTATTCAGTTGGATTAGTGTTCCCACTACGGATCGACGTGTCGGAGAGCGACGATCGAAGGCGTCTCACGATGGAGCCCAGTCGGCCGCGGGAGAACGTGCGGTGACAGCGGCCTGGGGGCCTCGGCTCGGCGGGATCGTCGCGGTGGCGCGACGAGCGCCGGCACAGCCGCCTCGGGCGCGGGTTTTGTGACAGCACTGCGTAGCGCCTCGGCCGCTTGGCCGGATGAGTTCTGGGCCGGGTCGGTCGGTTGGGCCGACGCGATGCTACGCTCGTATTACGGCATCTATGAATTCACCGACGATCCCGATTGCGTGCTGCGCGTCGGGCTCGACCAGGCACGCGCCCCGGCGGCGCTCTCCGACGGCACTCGTGTCGAGAGGGGCGAGCTGATTGGCACCTTGCATTTCTGGAACGAGCACCTGCCGCGCTATTCGGCGCGTGGCCCCGATCTCGGCTGGGCGTGCGCCGTGCGGGACCGGGTCATCTGCTCGCTCCGCGAATTTTCGGAATACATCGAGCGCGAGCCGAGCTGGTGCGAGGTGCGGGCCATCCGCGCCGAAACGGCCTGGCCGGCGCGGCTCGGGGCTCCTCAGATCAGGCGCGTGTTTCAGCGCTATGGATTCGAGTGGGTGCCGACGGATTCCTCGTTTCTCGGGCGCCTGCATGGGCTCGGCGAGTGCTTCGTTTTGTGGGGTCTGACGCGGGCGTTCAATCCGGCGGCCTTGCCGCGCCAGCCATTCCTCAGGGATCGCCACAAATTGTGGATTTCCAGAGCGACGCTGGTGACGCGCTATGCTCGCCGCAACCACCGCGCAGCGACCGAGCAGCGCGGCGGCACGCAGCCTCAATGCTCGTTCTGATTTCTGGTGCAATATGGGCGGGCCTGGTCGTTTACCTGCTGGCCCGGGCGGTGCGCCAATTCCGCAATTACCGTCAAAGCTCTATTCCGCCCGCGGACGGGTCCCGCGTTTTGCCTGCGATCTCCATTATTGTGCCGGTCCGAAACGAAGTCGCCAATATCGATCTCTGTCTCGCGGGGCTGTCGGCGCAGACCTGCCTTTCTGCCGGATCGTCGATTATCGTCGTCGATGACGGCTCCCAAGACGGCACCAGGGCGGCGGCCGAGCGTCATGCCTCGATTGATCCCAGGATCGAACTGATCGACGCCGGCCCGCTGCCCGCAGGGTGGGCCGGCAAACCGCACGCGTGCTGGCGCGGCGCCTCGCTGGCCGGCGGCGGCTGGCTCTGCTTCGTCGATGCCGACGTGCGCGTCGCACCCGGGCTGGTTGCCGCGGCGATCACCGCCGCCGAAGCGCGCGGCGCTGACATGTTGTCGTTGCACCCGCTGCAAGAGCTCGGCAGCTTTTGGGAGAGGCTCGTTATTCCCGCCGGCCTCATGGTGCTCGCCTGCGCCAAACGCTTCGAGCCGGCGTCGCACGATGTCGTAAACGGACAATTCCTGCTGATCCGGCGCGCCGCGTATGTTCAAGTCGGCGGCCATTCGGCGGTGCGTGCCGAGATTTGCGAGGACAAGGCGCTCGCCGCCCGGATCCGAGAAAGCGGGTTCGCCTTGCAGGTCCTCGCCGCCGAGAACCTCGCGCAAACCCGGATGTACCGCGACCTGCGCTCGCTGTGGGAGGGTTTTTCGAAAAACGCGACCGATGCCCTCGACGGCGTCGGCGCGACGCTGGTGGCGGCGGGTGCCGCCTTCGCGTTCGGCTGGGCCGGGTTGCTGCTGCCGTTGGCAACGCTGCTGGTTGCGTTCGCGGACCCGTCACCGGCGACGGATGCCGGTGGCGCTCTCGCTGTCGTCGGCACCGGCATCGTAGTCGGCGTTCACCTCGGAACCGCGCGGCATTTTCGGATTCCGGCCGTCTTCGGCCTGACCTTCGCCCTCGGTTACACCGCGGTCGCGTGTCTCGCCTGCTCTGCCGTTTCGATGCAGCTCCGTGGACGGGTCAGGTGGAAAGGACGGACATATCAGCTGACGAAGAGCTCGCCGGGCCGCGCGTGACGCCCGGGGAGCGTGCCCCGCGGAGACGCTCGTTCGTCGGAGGGTGGGCGATCGCGGCGGTGCTGACCGTGATCGCCGTGCTTCTCTATCAGATCCGGATCGCGCTGCTCCCGTTTATTTTTGCCCTCGCGGTCGCTTTTGTGCTCGATCCGCTGATCAAAGTGCTTCAGCGGCGGCTCGCGGCGCCGCGCTGGCCTGTGGCGGCGGCGCTCTACATCGCGATCCTGCTGATCCTCGGCGGCGCCGGCTATTGGATCGGCACGACGGCGTTGCCGGACCTGGAGCATGTCGTCGCGACCGCCCCGCAGATCTTGCACCATTTTCTAGGTGAGCTGACGGCCGGCCGCAGCATCGTTCTGTTCGGCGAGAGCTACACCCCGGACGGGCTCGTGCAAGCGATCGGTGGTGTGCTGAAGGGAATGGCCTCGCTGACCGTGGTCGAAAGCGCTGCCGGGCTCGCCGGCTCGCTGATCTTCGGCATATTTCTGACGTTGGTCCTGATGCCCTATCTGATGATCTCGGCGCCGCGGCTTGCGGCCGGGTCGATATGGCTCCTGCCGCCCGAGCACCGAGGGTCGGTCGAGGAGCTGCTGCCCAAGATCATCCCGGTCTTGCGGCGCTATCTGATCGGCCTGGCGGTCGTCGTCTTCTATACCGCGACGGTCGCCTGGATCGGCTTCGGCCCGGTCTTCCATCTGCCCGATGCGGTCCTGCTGGCGATCACGGTCGGCGTGCTCGAGCTTATTCCAGTCATCGGCCCGTTCCTGTCGGCGACACTCGTCGGCGTGATCGCGATCCAGCAGAGCGGGATCGTCGCGGCAGCGCTGCTGTTCGGCTTTGCGATCGCGCTACGCTTGTCGATCGACAACCTTGTCGGCCCGATCGTGCTGGGCGAGGCCGCGCGCATCCACCCGGTCGTGATCATCATTTCATTTGTCTGTGGAGCAATATTGTTTGGCGTCGTCGGTCTGTTGATCGCGGTCCCGGTGGCGGTATGCATCAAAATAACGCTCACGCATTATTACGCCGAGCCGGTGGCCGCGGAACCCCGGTCCAGGGACGGCAGCGGCCAGGCTGGTCAGCCCCGGTAGCGAGCCGGAGCCCAGATCGAATACGCCTGCTCAGCCTCAGAGCTCGCCGCGCGCGGCGAGGGCGCGAATGCGGTCGGCGGTCCG
>DATKHX010000553.1:0-8823 GCA_035510075.1 Allostellaceae bacterium | reverse complement strand
CGCGATCAGCAACCCATCGCCGTCGCGCATCCCTTGATATCCGCCGATCGCCGTCGGCTGGACGAATTCGTCGGTCTCCTCGCGCTGGTAGGCGGCCTGCACCGCGCTTGCTGCATCGGCGGCGGCGGCGCCTTCGCCATCGACGATGACCCGATACGCCTTTTCGAGCCGGTCCCAGCGCCGGTCGCGGTCCATCGCGAAATAGCGGCCGGAAACAGTGGCGATGCGCAGGTTTTCGACATCGGCGAGATCGCTGTGAAACCGTTCGAGATAGGATAGGGCGGCCTTTGGCGGGGTGTCGCGCCCGTCGAGAAGCACGTGGGCCGAGACCGCGACTCCAGCCTCGGCGACGATTCGGGCGAGGGCCGCGATCTGATGCTGATGCGAATGTACGCCGCCGGGCGACAGCAGCCCCATCACATGTGCGGCGCCGCCGCTTTGCTTCAGCCGGGCCACAAATTCGTGCAGCGCCGGCATGCGCGCCAACTCGCCCGAGGCGATCGCCGCGTCGATGCGCGGCAAATCCTGCAGGACGAGGCGACCCGCCCCGAGATTGGTATGTCCGACCTCGGAATTTCCCATTTGGCCGTCGGGAAGCCCGACATAATGCTCGCTCGCTTGTAGATGCGCGTGCGGCCAGCGCGCCGTCAGCCGGTGCCAAGCCGGCATATTCGCGGCCTCGATCGCATTGTCCGCGGCGTCGTCGCGTTCGCCCCACCCGTCGAGAATGCATAGAACCAAGGGACGCGGGCGGGAGCGGGAATGCATTGCGGTCATCCTCGATCGATCGGGACTCTCCTTATACGCGAAACCGTTCCGATCCCCATAGCGTTCCCGTAAAAGATCGACGGTATACAGCGCTCCCCGCTGCCGCGCGATGCCGCACCAGCGTGCGTTGCGCTCGGGTCGGCTGATCCCCGTCGCAACCGGCCCCGCTGAGGCGTGCCATTTGCAGCCCCATCTAAACCATGATACGGCCTCCGGTGTCGGTATAGGAGCGAATCCCAATGGCCGATCGATGCGGAAATCGATGGTCTTTGTGGGTTCAGTGCGAGCTGGCGTATCTGCCGCTGATAAACTCGATTGAACCCCAGCCTACACAGTTCCCGTATAGATGAAAATCACAGAGTAGTAAGGAAACCAAGTAAATGTCGAGCTATCAATATATCTATGTGATGAAGGGGTTGAGCAAGACCTATGCCGGCGGCCGCGAGGTGCTGAAAGACATCTGGCTGTCGTTCCTGCCGGGCGCCAAGATCGGGGTGCTGGGCGCAAATGGCGCCGGCAAATCGACCTTGCTGCGGATCATGGCCGGCGAAGAGCGGGACTTTGCCGGCGAGGCGTGGGCGGCCGAGGGCGCGCGGGTCGGCTATTTGCCGCAGGAGCCGGTCCTCGACGAAACCAAGGACGTCTTCGGCAATGTCATCGAGGGATTGGCCCAAACGAAGGCGCTGCTCGACCGCTTCGAGGCGGTCAGCGCTCGGTTTGCCGAGGAGCTGTCGCCCGACGAGATGGAATCGTTGATCGCCGAGCAGGGCGAATTGCAGGAAAAGATCGACCAGGCCGACGGCTGGGACCTCGACCGCACCATTGAAATCGCGATGGACGCGTTGCGCTGCCCTCCGGGCGAGGCCGCCGTCACCAACCTCTCCGGCGGCGAGCATCGCCGGGTCGCGCTGTGCCGGCTGCTGCTGCAGCGCCCCGATCTCTTGCTGCTCGACGAGCCGACCAATCATCTCGACGCCGAATCCGTGGCTTGGCTGCAGCGCTTTCTCGAAGATTATCCGGGCACCGTCGTCACCGTGACGCACGACCGCTATTTCCTCGACGAGGTCGCCGGCTGGATCCTCGAGCTCGACCGCGGGCGCGGCATCCCCTACGAGGGCAACTATTCGGGCTGGCTCGAGCAAAAGCAGCAGCGCCTCGCGCAGGAGGGCCGTCAGGAGGTGGCGCGGCAGCGCACTCTCGAACGCGAGCTCGAATGGGTCCGGCAGAGCCCGCGGGCGCGCCAGGCGAAGAGCAAGGCGCGGATGACGGCTTATGAATCGCTGGTTGCCGAGAACCGCGAGAAGGCTCCGGACACCGCGCAGATCGTTTTGCCGCCTGGGCCGCGGCTCGGCGATCTCGTGATTACCGCAGACCGTGTCAGCAAAGGGTTCGGCGACCGGCTGGTCATGGAATCGCTCGATTTTCGCCTGCCGCCAGGCGGAATCGTCGGCATCATCGGTCCGAATGGCGCGGGCAAGACGACCTTGTTGCGCATGATCACCGCACAGGACGCGCCCGACGGCGGCGATTTCCGCATCGGCGAGACGGTCAAGCTCGGCTATGTCGACCAGTCCCGCGACACGCTCGTGCCCGACAACACCGTATGGCAGGAAATCTCGGGCGGGCAGGACGAAATCGACCTCGGGCGGCGCAAGATCGCCAGCCGCGCCTATTGCGCTTTGTTCAATTTCCGCGGCGCCGACCAGCAGAAGAAAGTCGGTCGGCTCTCGGGCGGCGAGCGCAACCGGGTCCACCTCGCGAAGATGCTGAAGGAGGGCGCCAATGTGCTGCTCCTCGACGAGCCGACCAACGATCTCGATGTCGACACCTTGCGCGCGCTCGAGGAGGCGCTGCTCGACTACGCCGGATGCGTCGTCGTGGTAACCCATGACCGCTGGTTTCTCGACCGCGTCGCCACCCACATCCTCGCCTTCGAGGGCGACAGCCGGGTCGTCTGGTTCGAGGGCAACTATGCCGATTACGAGGCCGATCGCCGCCGGCGCCTCGGCGCCGAGGCCGATCAGCCGCATCGCATCAAATACAAGCCCTTGGTGCGAGCGTAAGCCGCCGCGCGCCGCAGTTCGCGGCGGCCGCCGGTCAGCGCAGGCCGGCGCTTTCGGTTTTTTGCCGCAGCGCCGTGATCAGGCCTTGCACCTGTCCGCCGTTGCGCTGGATCACCGACGCAAACTCGGAGCGTTGCGTCACCGCCATGCTGACGCCCTCGACGATCACGTCATTGATCTTGTAAGAGCCGCTTTGCGGCGTCAGCAGCCAATCGACGCGGGCCGGCGGTTGACCGTTCGTCCGCATGATTTCGCTCGACACCAGTTGGCCGTCGGGGGCCGGCCGGCTGCCGGTGACCCGCAGGGTCTCGCCGCTGTATTCGGCCAAGCGGTTGCTGTAGGCGAGCGCGATGTAGTTGGTGAACACCTTGACGAATTCCTGCTGCTGCTCGGGGGTGGCGAGCCGCCAATAACGGCCGAGGACAAAGCGCGCGATGCCCGGGACGTCGAAATCGGCGCTGAACAATTGCCGAAAACGCGCGACGCGCAGGTTCGGATCGACATTCTTGCCAAGCACTTTGAGCGCCTCGTTGCCGAGACTGGTGATCACCGCGGCCGGGTCGGCGGCTGCGGCTGCGGGGCGCCCTGGCAACAGTATGCCGATGACGAGAAGACAGACAGCAATCCAAATCAACCGGCGCTTCATTGGCGGGATACCTCGAAGCCGTTTTGTACCGCAGAGACAACAGCCGCGGGCGGCATCGGGTTCGCTGCCGCCGTCGGCGGCGTCGGGCTGCCGTTCAGCGTGAAGCCCGCGGGCGGCGGCAGATTTTTGTTCTCGCCGCGGATCAACGCCGCGCGCCGCTGCCGGTAGAGCGAACGGATCGTCGCGTAATAGTCGAGCGAGGTTCGCTCGATGTCGGCGAGGGCATCGAGGTAGCGCGCCCGCTGATCGATGCCGTCGACCCCTCCGCGCACGAACGGAATCCAATAGAGTGTGAACGGATTGCCGGTGACGAGCCGGTTCCACGGATCGCCGAACGACTCGGCGATCTCGGCGCCGAGATCGCGCGGGTCGGACGGGCCGAGGACCGGCACCACCAGATAGGGCCCCGCGGGAACGCCCCAGACGCCGAGCGTCACCCCCAGATCCTGCTCGTGATAGGGGATGCCCCAGCGCCCCGCCACGTCGACGATGCCGCCGATGCCGATCGTCGAATTCAGCACGAAGCGCACGACCGTGTCTTTGGCGCGCCCGAAATCGCCTTGCAAGGTGTCGTTCGCGAAAATCAGCGGTGCCCGGAGATTGTTCAAAAAATCGCGCACCGAATTGCGCACCGGATCGGGCAGCGCGGCGCGATAGGCCTTAGCCGCCGGCACCAGCACATGGCGGTCGACGACCTGGTTGAAGTCAAAGATTTTGCGGTTGGTGTCTTCAAGCGGATCGTTGAAATCTTCCTCGGCGGCGGCCGCCGGTTGTTGGCCCTGGGGATGCGCCGCGCACCCGCAGACGACCAGCGCCGCCAAGATAAAGAGCCGCGAGAATGCCAAACGGCAGTGGGGAAGGTCCATCGGATCGATCTCGAATTAAACCCGTTACGTCTCAGCACGCGAAATAAATGCGGGAAATCCGCTCTATCGGCAAGCGCTCGCTCGTCGGCCTATCGAGGCTCGGTTCGCGGAGGAACAAAATCGATTGCGAATATAAAGATATCTGTATATCCTACGGCACATGAGCGAGATTAGATTGATGGAGCATCTCCTGGCCGCGCTGCGCGCCGTGGCCGAACCGACCCGGCTCCGGCTCGTCGTGTTGTGCGCGCGCGGCGAACTGACCGTCAGCGAATTGACCCAGCTCCTCGGGCAGAGCCAACCGCGGGTGTCGCGGCACCTGAAGCTGCTCTGCGAAGCGGGGCTGCTCGATCGCTTTCGCGAAGGCAGCTGGGTGTTTTATCGGCTGAGCCAATCGGGCCCGGCCTGCGTGCTCGCGCGCCAACTGGTGACGGCTTGCGACGACGCTGATCCGACAATCGCCCTCGACTTGCGGCGTTTGGCGGCGATCAAGCGTCAACGCGCCGATCTCGCCGCCGCTTACTTTCGCGAAAACGCCGCCCGGTGGCATCGCATCCGCTCGCTCTATGTCGACGAAAGTGAGGTCGAGGCAGCGCTCGTCGACATCGTCGCCGGGGCCGACCCGCGCGATCTGCTCGACATCGGCACCGGCACCGGGCGAATGATCGAGATCCTGGCGCCGCGGGTCGAGCAGGCGCTCGGCATCGACCAGTCGCGCGAAATGTTGGCGGTGGCGCGGGCCAACCTCGAGCAAGCCGGGCTCGACAACGGGCGCGTGCGGCTCGGCGACATGTACCAGCTGGCGCTCCCCGACGCCTCGTTCGACGCCGTCGTTATTCATCAGGTCCTGCATTACGCCGACCGGCCGGCGGCGGTGGTCGCCGAGGCGGCACGGGTATTGCGGCCGCAGGGAATCCTGATACTCGTCGATTTCGCGCCGCATGGCCTCGAATTCCTGCGTGAGGAGCATGCCCATCGACGGCTCGGCTTTGCCGACGGCGAGATTGCCGAGTGGTGCCGCGACGCCGGGCTCGATCCGGCGCCGCCACGCCCGCTCTCGGGCGATCCGCTGACCGTCGTGATCTGGACTGCGACGCGGCGCGCCGCCGTCGTCCGCCAACCGCGCGGCAATTTGCGCCAGGAAACGTCGTCTGTGCTCCTCGAAGGGGAATTGCGCTGATGAGCGAGCATCCAGTCTCTGTCGCGGCGCGCGGTCGGCTCGGCGCCGACCCGGTCAGCGATTTCGATGCCGGCCCGCCGCGCGTTTCGTTCGAGTTCTTTCCGCCCAAGACCGCGGAAATGGAGTCCCGGCTGTGGGAGGTGATCGAGCGCCTCGAGCCCCTGGCGCCGCGCTTTGTGTCGGTGACCTACGGCGCTGGCGGGTCGACCCGCGAGCGGACGCATGCGACTGTCCGCCGCATCCGCCACGAGACCACGCTCGAACCAGCGGCCCATCTGACCTGCGTCGCCGCGACGCGGGCCGAGATCGACGCGGTTGCCCGCGACTACTGGGCGGCCGGCATTCGCCATATCGTCGCACTGCGCGGTGACGCTATAGCCGGCGGCAGGAGCTATCAGCCGCATCCCGGTGGCTACGCCTATGCCGCCGACCTCGTCGCCGGGCTCAAGAGAGTCGCCGATTTCGAGGTCAGTGTCGCTGCCTATCCCGAAACCCACCCGGAAGCGCAGAACGCGGAGCGCGACCTCGACAATCTGAGGCGCAAGGTCGACGCCGGCGCCAACCGCGCCATCACCCAGTATTTCTTTGATGTCGACCTCTATTTGCGCTTTCGCGACCGTGTCGCGGCGCGCGGGATCGCGGTGCCCCTCGTGCCCGGCATTTTGCCCGTCACCAATTATGGGCAAGTTAAGAAATTTAGCGCCAGTTGCGGCGCTACGATCCCGGCCTGGATGGAAGGTCATTTCGCCGGGCTCGACGACGATCCCGAAACTCGCCGCCTCGTCGCCGCCTCGATCGCCGCCGAGCAATGCCGCCGGCTCCATGCCGAGGGAGTGCACGAATTCCATTTCTACACGTTGAACCGCGCCGATCTGATCGTCGCGATCTGCCACTTGCTCGGCGTGCGCGCCAAGCGCCCGGCCGTCGCGGCGGCGTGATGCGAGGGATCAAAACCGTGATTGCGGGCTCGTCAGCGGCCACCCCTCACCCTCCCGCTGCGGGTGTCCCTCCCTCTCCCCCCATTGGGGAGCGAGGGGGTCGTTAATGCCGAGGGAACAGATGACCCATTTCCTCGACTATCTCGCCGATCGCGTCGTGTTGTGCGACGGCGCGATGGGGACCCAGGTGCAGGCGCGCAACCTCGACATCGAGCGCGATTTTCTCGGCAACGAGAATTGCACCGAGATCGTCTGCCAGAGCCGCCCCGATCTGGTCCGCGAGATCCATCGCGGCTATCTCGCCGCCGGCTGCGACGCGATCCAGACCAACAGCTTTGGCGGCTCGCCGATCACCCTGGGCGAGTTCGGTCTCGCCGAACGTGCCTTTGCGCTCAACCGCCTTTCCGCCGAGATCGCATGCGAAGCGGTCGCGGAATTCGCGCATGACGGCCGCACTCGTTTCGTGCTGGGCTCGGTCGGGCCGGGGACCCGCCTGCCCTCGCTCGGCCATGTCGCCTACCAGGAGCTCGAAGACGCGCTGACCACCCAGTGCGCCGGGCTGATCGCCGGCGCGGTCGACGCCATCGTCATCGAGACCTGCCAAGACCCGCTGCAGGTCAAGGCCGCGGTCAACGGCGCCAAGCGGGCCCGCGAGGACGCGCACAAGGACACGCCGATCCTGGTCCAGGTCACGATCGAGACCACCGGCAGCCTATTGGTCGGCGCCGACATCGCCGCCGCGGCAACGATCATCGAGGCGCTCGATGTGCCGGTCATCGGGCTCAATTGCGCCACCGGCCCGCGCGAGATGGCCGAGCACGTCAAATGGCTCGGAGAGAACTGGTTGGGCCTGATCTCGGTCCAACCCAATGCCGGTTTGCCGGAGCTGGTCGCCGGCCGCGCGCAATACCCGCTCGGTGCTGCCGAATTGGCGCAATGGCTGGAACGCTTTGTGCTCGAGGACGGCGTCAACATGATCGGCGGCTGCTGCGGCACCGATGTGGCCCACATCGCCGCCCTCCACGCGATGCTGCGCCGCCTCGGCCGCGGTGGCGGCGATGGCCGCCCGCGGGCCGCCCCGCGCCCCCGCCGCCCGGCCTGGGCGCCGGCCGTCGCCTCGCTTTACGGCCAGGTGCCGCTGCGCCAGGAAAACGCTTGGCTGTCGATCGGCGAGCGCTGCAACGCCAATGGCTCGCGCAAATTCCGCCAGTTGCAGGAAGCGGGCGATTGGGACGGCTGCGTCGAGATGGGCCGCGAGCAGGTCAGGGAAGGGTCGCACACGCTCGATCTGTGCACCGCCTTTGTCGGCCGCGACGAGGTCGCCGACATGACGCAGGCGGTGACCCGGATGCGGGGCGCCGTTAACGCGCCCCTGGTCATCGACTCGACCGAATACCCGGTGCTCGAAGCGGCGCTAAAGCTCTATGGCGGCAAGCCGATCATCAACTCGATCAACTTCGAGGACGGCGAGGACGCCGCCGACAAGCGCCTGCGGTTGGCGCGTCGCTTTGGCGCCGCGGTCATCGCCTTGACGATCGACGAGACCGGCATGGCGAAGGATGTCGAGCACAAGCTTGCGGTCGCCCGCCGGCTCTACGATTTCGCCTGCAACAGGCACGGGCTACGGCCGTCGGATCTGCTGTTCGACCCGCTGACCTTTACGATCTGCACCGGCAACGAGGACGACCGCAAGCTCGGCCTCAACACCCTCGACGCAATCGAAGAGATCGCGCGGGCGATGCCGGAGTGCCAGATCATCCTCGGGCTTTCGAACATCTCGTTCGGGCTCAACCCGCCGGCGCGGCAGATCCTGAACTCGGTCTTTCTCGACCACGCGCTACGCCGCGGGCTGACCGGGGCCATCGTGCATTTCTCGCGGATCATGCCGCTGCACCGCATCCCGCCCGAGGAAGCGCGGGTCGCCGAGGATTTGATCTTCGACCGCCGGCGAGACGGCTACGACCCGCTGCAGGCGTTTATCGGCTTGTTCGAGAACCGCACCGCGGAGAAGGCCGAGAAGAAGGCTCGGCCCGAAAAACTCGAAGACCGGCTCGCCCAGCGCATCGTCGACGGCGACCGCCAAGGCCTCGAAGCCGATCTCGACCTCGCGATGGAGAGCTGGGCGCCGCTCGACATCATCAACGACATTCTGCTCTCCGGCATGAAGACGGTCGGCGAGTTGTTCGGCGCCGGCAAGATGCAGCTGCCGTTTGTCTTGCAGTCCGCCGAGACGATGAAGACCGCGGTGCGCTTTCTCGAGCCGCATATGGAGCGGGTCGAGGGCCAGGAAAAAGGCACGGTGGTCTTGGCGACGGTGCGCGGCGACGTCCACGACATCGGCAAGAACCTCGTCGACATCATC
>DATKHX010000552.1:0-3121 GCA_035510075.1 Allostellaceae bacterium | reverse complement strand
TGGATCGAATTTCCACTCCATCACGATGTCGCCGCCGAGGCTCGTCGCGTAGCAATATTTGTTTGCCGCGTCCACCAGGATGCAGTGCGACTTTGGCCGGTTCGGGACGATCTGGGTCGTCTTCTCGATAATGCGGCCGTCGGCGTCGATCGGGTTGACCGTCAATTTGTTGCCGGGATAGGAGGCGGCGAGCAGATATCGCCCGGTGCGGTCGGTCACGATGTAGGCCATGCTGTCGGCGAGCGGCGTGGTCGCGACCTGGGTCAGCCGCCCGGTCGTGCGGTCGATCGCAAAGCTCGACGCCGGGAAATTGTCGCTGCGCAGTGCTGCGATGATGAACCGGCGGTCGGGGGTCACCGCCATCGGCATGCTGGCCGGCGACGGTTTGTCGGTGCCCGGCACCGCGACCTTGTCGATCGGCGTCAACTCGCCGCTGTCGCGGTTCATCGCGAAGACGCCGATCTCCTTGCTCCCGGCATTCGATACATAGACGACCGTATCCGGGGCAGTCTCCGCGCTGGCGCTGCGCGCCGTGATCAACGAACTCGGCAATGTCATGCCGCCAATCCCGAGCGCCAGCATATCCCGCCGGGTCAACCTTCGTTTCGCCACCGTCTCCTCCCTTTATCCCCGTGCGTTGCGAGAGCCCGATCTCGCCGGCTGCCCCTCACCCCAGCCCTCTCTCCGCGCGGGGAAAGCGAGCAAGCCGCGAGAACCCTCGCGCCGCTTTGGTGGAGGGCCCCGAACGGCATCTGTGTGCCAAGTTGGGTATGCAGCTCGAGCGTCGGGGGCCATCCAGGTTACGATAATCGGGCTGGACTTTGCCAAGCCGGTTTTCCAGGTGCATGGGGTCGACGCCGCCGGAGCGGTGGGGTTGCGCCGGCAGCTCAAGCGCCGGCAGATGGAGCCGCGTTTCACCCGATCCGAGGTGGGGGTTCGATCTGATCGAATTGGCTTAGAAGCTGGTGCGGGCAGTCGGAATCGAACCGACACTCCAGTGAAGGAACAGGTTTTTGAGACCTGCGCGTCTACCAGTTCCGCCATGCCCGCACGCGGACAGCTATAGCTTTGCCGTTGGCGTCCGCCAATAGGGATCGCTGACGTTGCGGGTTCCCCTTGCTTCTGAGGCGGTCTCGGGGGGTTCGAGTGCGCCGCTCGCCCCGGGCGCGCGGCCGTTCGTCGCCGCTTTCTCTTAAAGCGCCTGACCGGGAGTGAACGGCGTCCGATCAATAGATTATCGCCGCCCCGCTTTCGAGCGTGTGAAGGAATCTCTCTTGGCCAAAATCGTCATTCTGGGACAGCGCGAAGGGCCGGGCCCGGGCCGATGAAACCAGCATTTACAATATGTTCTGAGCCTGATGTTCATGGGTTCCGGGCTCGCAGGCTGCGCCCGCGCCCCGGAATGACGGTATTTTGCCATTTCTTCGAGGGTCGTAAAGTCATGAATTTGCCGATAAAATGAATTGGGTGATTGCTTTCGATGGCAGCGCCAGCCTCGTCGGCCCGGCGCGCGCGCCGGGCACATGACTACGGCGGCCGAGCGATTCAGCGCTGCCCGCTCCCTCTCTCGGAGAAGGGAGCGAGCGGCGCGGTCGGATCAGCCGAAGCGGGAGACGTCGACGGCCTTTTCGGTGATGAATTCGAGCAATGCCGGGGTGCCCTCTCGGGTCTTTTCGATCCCGCGGCGGATCGCCGCCTGGATCTCGCCGGGCTCGGTCACCCGCTCGCCATAGCCGCCCAGCGCCTTGGCGAAATCGGCGTAATGGCCGCTGATGTCGGTCGAGCGGTACTTCTCGGTCGCGACCGGCATGACCTTCAACTCGATCGCCATCGAGAAATTGTTCATCAGGATCGACAGGATCGGGATGCGCTCCCTGACCGCCGTCTCGAAGTCCATGCCGGTAAAGCCGATCGCGGCGTCGCCCCAGACGTTGATGCACAATTTGTCGGGCTTCGCCAGCTTCGCCCCCATCGCCAGCCCGAGCCCGTAGCCGAGCTGGGTGGTCTTGCCCCAGCCGATATAGGAGAGCGGCACCTCGCTGACCCAGAACGGCGACAGCTGGTCGCGCGGGCTGCCGGCGTCATGGGTGATGATCGTGTTCTTGACGTCGACCGTGTGCAGCAGTTCCCAGATCACCCGATAGGGCGACAAGGGCTTGGTGTTCTGGGTCAACCGCGGCATCCACTGCCCCATCCACTCTTCTTTCAGGCCGCGGATCTCGCGGGTCACCGCCGGCAGCCGGTCGCGGCTCTTGCCGTGCAGCCGGTCGTTGACCTCTTCCAGGAGCGCGTCGAGGGTCAGCCCGGCGTCGCCGACCGCGGCCAATTCGGTCGGCACGTCCTTGTTGATGTCGGTCGGGTCGAGGGTCGCGTGCGCGATGCGCTTGCCCTTGGGCATCGGGGTGGCAAAGCTCGACCGGGTAAAGCTACAGCCGATGCCGAAGACCAGGTCGGCGTTTTGCAGGAAAGTGTGAAGCTGCTTCGAGATGCCGATGCCGCCAGAGCCTAGGGCCAGCGGGTGCGCCTCGGGAAAGGCGCTCTTGCCCGGCAGGGTGGTCATGACCGGCGCTTCCAGCAGCTCGGCGAGTTTTTGCAATTGCGGCCAGGCCTTGGCGTAATGGACGCCCTGGCCGGCGACGACGACCGGGCGCTCGGCCGCAACCAAGGCCGCGGCGATCTCGGAGACCGAGCGCGGGTCGGGGCCGCTCTTCAGCCGCGGCGTCTTCTGATAGTCGAGCGGCCCGCTGATCTCCTCGCGCAACAGGTCGGAGGGGAATTCGATCAGCACCGGCCCGGGGCGGCCGTTCTTGACCTGGGTGAAGGCGCGGCGCAACGCCTCGACGGTGGCGTGCGGCACCGTCACCTGCTCGATCCATTTGGTAACGTTGCGGTAATTGAGCGCCGCGTTGAAGTTCGGCCGGACCTGGTTGATGTCGCGGGCGTAGCCGGCCGGGAGCACGACCACCGGGCAGGAATCGCCGTAAGACTGGGCCACGCCGCCGAACGCGTTTTCGGTCCCGGGCCCGTGCTGCATCGCAAAGACGCCGATCTTGTCGCCCGAGCTGACCTTGGCGATCGCGTCGCACATGTGGAGGCCGATACGCTCCTGGCGCACCATGAT
>DATKHX010000551.1:0-4724 GCA_035510075.1 Allostellaceae bacterium | reverse complement strand
CATGTATGGTGCGATGTGCGCGCTGACCGGCCTCTACCACCGTAATAGCACCGGAAAAGGCCAGCACATCGACCTGTCCCAGATGGTGGCAAGCGTACCGCTCGTCGGGCCGGCGCTGTTGGATTTCACGGTCAACGGCCGGGGCTCGCGTCGGCCCGGCTATCCACCGGGCAACCGGGCACACTGGCCCGGCACGCCGCCCGCCAACAGCTATCGGGGCGGCCCGACCGTGGCGCCGCACAATGCCTACCGCACCGATCCGGGCGGCTACAACGATTGGTGCGTCATCGTCTGCCACTCCGATGACGAATGGCGGCGGCTGGCCCAGGTGATGGAATCGCCGTCCTGGGCAGGCGTCGACAAATTCGCCACCATTGCCGGACGCCTGCGGCACCAGGAGGAATTGGACGAGAATGTCGAGGCATGGACCCGCACGCTCGGCAAATACGAGGTGACCGAGCGTTGCCAGGCAGCTGGCGTGCGCGCCATGCCGGTGCAAAGTGCCGAAGACCGGGTCGCGCACGATCCGCAGTTGCGTGAGCGCGAGATGTATCTGGATCTCGAGCACCCGGCGCTGGGCCGGTACAAGGTACAGAACGCCCCGTTCAAGCTGTCGGAAACGCCGGCAACAAATTCCTTGCCGAGCCCGATGATCGGCGAGCACACGCGCGAGATCGTCGAAGGGTTGCTGGGGTTCAGCCATGAGGAGTTGCGCGCCGGTTTCGCCGACGGGACGTTCTGGCCAGCGCAGCGTCCCCGTTTCCCATACCAGGAGGAGATGCTTAGGTGACCGACGCCTCGCCGCATCCCGGTCCGCTGAACGGGCTCCGCGTCTTGGAGCTGGCGAATGAGACCGGCCAGTTTTGCGGCAAGCTGCTCGGCGATCTCGGGGCCGACGTCGTCAAGATCGAGCCGCCGGGCGGAGAGCCGTGCCGCCATATCGGCCCTTTCCTTGATGACATCCCGGACCCGGAGCGCAGCCTGTCGTTCTGGTACTACAACACATCAAAACGCGGCATCACGCTCAACCTTGAAACCGCCGACGGCCGCAACCTGTTCCGCCGTCTGGCGGCGACGGCCGATGTCATTCTGGAGACCTTCCGGTCAGGCCGGCTCGGCTCGCTCGGGTTCGATTACGACGCGCTGCAAAAGCAGAATCCCGGTCTGATATTGTGCGCCTTGACCCCGTTCGGGCAGACGGGACCGTGGCGCGATTATCTTTCGGCGGACCTATTGCACATGGCGGCGGGCGGCGAGATGGCGTCGTCCGGCTATGACGACACCGACGTTCCGAACGCACCGCCGATCGCTCCCGGCGGCGGCAACGCCTGGCATATGGGCTGCCACTTCGCCTACATGGCGATCATGGCAGCGCTGGTGCACCGCACGGTCTCGGGGCGCGGGCAATACATCGACGCGTCAATTCACGAGGCCTGCGCGCTGACCACCGAGTCGGCAGTCGCCAACTACATCTACCGCGGCGAGGTCTTGCAGCGCCATACCGGCCGTCACCACGCCGCTGGCCCGAGCCCGCGCACCCAGTTCCGCGCCAAGGACGGCCATTACGTCTGCGCGCTCGTCGGCGGCCGGCTCAATCCGAGATACATTAAGGAATTGGCCGATCTTCTCGACACCAACGGCATGGCCGGCGATCTTCGGGAGCCGAAATACCAGGACCCCGCGGTCATCACGGCGAACACGTCGCACATCATCGACGGCCTCGTCGCCGATTTTATCGCCAGCCTGCCGGCAGAGGAGGTTTATCACCGCGCCCAGGAACGCGGCTTCACTTGGGGCGCGGTGCGCGCGCCGGAACAGCTGCTCGATGACCCGCATCTACACGACCGGGGCTTCTGGAAGCAGGTCGAGCATCCGGAACTCGGCCGCAGCTTCACCTATCCGGGCGAGGCGGCGATCTATCACGGCTCGCCCTGGAAAATCTCACGCCGGGCGCCGCTGATCGGCGAGCACAATTTCGAGATCTTCTGCGGGGAACTCGGCCTTTCCCGAGACGAACTCTCGGTTCTCGTCGAACATCAAGTGATCTGAGTCAGGCGACGACCCGGCGGAATGCGTCGAGGCTGCCGGCGTGGATCAGTTCGCCCGGCAATTGGTGGCCGACAATGTCCTCGGCCATGCGGCCGACCTCGATCAGCGCGTCGAGGTCGACCCCGGTGTCGATCCCCATCTCCTCGCAGAGCAGCACCAATTCTTCGGTGCAGATGTTGCCGGCAGCTTTCGGCTGACCGGCGAAGGGGCAGCCGCCGAGCCCACCCACGGTCGAATCGAACTGCGTCACGCCCATCTTCAGCCCGGCATGCGCATTGGCGACGGCGAGGCCGCGTGTGTCGTGCAGGTGGAGTGCCACCGGCATGTCGGGCCAGCGGCCGCGTACTTCACCCAGAACGCGCTCGATGCGCAGCGGCGTCGCCCAGCCCATTGTGTCGGCGAGCGAGAAATACTTGATCTCGGCGCCGGCTTCCTCGGCGATCGCGAGCCCGTCCTCCAGCGTCGAGACGACCTGCGCCGGCGCGATGTCGCCCTGGTAGTTGCAGCCGAACGCCGCCATGACCCCGATGCGCGGCACCGCGACGCCGTTTTCGAGATGCAGCGCCGTCTGTTTCTTCATCGCCTCGACATTTTCGGCGTGGCTGCGGTGCAGATTTTTCTGGGTGAAGCCCTCCGACGCGGTCAGCGCGATCGAGCCGGTGACGGTCAGCTTGTTGCGGAATACCAGTGCCCGGTTGAGGCCGTTGGCGTTGAACCACAGGGCGGTGTAGTCGACCCCTTCCTTCGGGGTGAACCCGGCGACGACGTCTTCGGCGTCGGCCCAGCCCGGGACGATGCGCGGGCTGACGAACGATGCCGCCTGGATGTGATGCAGCCCGGTCTCGGCAAGCGCCTCGATCAATTTGATCTTGTCGGCGGTGCTGATGGGACCAGGCTCGATCTGGAAGCCTTCGCGTGGGCCTTCCTCGTGGATATCCACATGCTTCGGCAGATCGGCCATGATATTCCTCCGGGGCGGGGCCTATCGGTATCGGGCGCCCATGAAGCCGACAAATTCGCGGCAGGTCCAGGCCAATTCACCTTCGGCATCCCGCCTGTGTGGCGTTTTGAAGGGCTGCGTTGAAGCGTTGACCGGCTCGCAGCCGCGGGCAGTGGTCCGCTTCAGCATCCGCGAGGGAGGAAAAATATGGGCAGGGTCGAGGGGAAGGCGGCGCTGGCGGTCGGCGCCGGCGGCGGGATCGGCGGGGCAGGCGCCGACGGTCTCGGCCGCGAGGGCGCGGCCGTCATGTGCGCCGATGTCGACGCGGCGTCGGCCGAAGCGACAGCCGCGCGCATCAGGGCCGCCGGCGGACGCGCCGCCGCGATGCCGCTCGACATCCGCGACCGCGCCGCGGTCGATGCCGCGGTGGCGGCGACGGTAGCGGCGTTCGGCCGGATCGACATATTGTTCGAAAGCGCCGGGATCGCGCACCGGAGCCACTTCCTCGACCTCGACGCCGAAACTTGGGACCGCATAATCGCTGTCAACCTGACCGGCATGTTCCATCTCGGCCAGGCCGCCGCGCGGCAGATGGTGAAACAGGGTGGCGGGGGCAGCATCATCAACGTGACCTCGCAACTCGCCGAGGTGGCCCGGCCCGACCGCGCCGCCTGCGTTGCCTCCAAAGGCGGCGCCCGCTCGCTGACCCACGCGATGGCGGTCGACCTCGCCGCGCACAACATCCGGGTGAACGCGATTGCCCCCGGCCCGACCCTGACCGGGTTGACCAGCACCTCCTACCAGGACGCGGCGGCGAAACGCGCCACCGAGGCGCTGATCCCGCTCGGGCGGATCGGCATGCCCGAAGACTTGGTCGGCGCGGTTCTGTTTCTCGCCTCCGACGAGGCGAGCTGGGTTACCGGCAGCACGGTCACAGTCGACGGCGGTTATCTGGCGATCTGATGGCAACGACGCCATCCTTGCCATCCCGGAACCGCGGGTACGAGCCTCAGGTATCGGTCCCGCCGACACAAGGGCGGTAACAAATGAAAGCTGGCGGCGGGCCTGAAAATGGCCGCAATGGCGGTTTATTTTATTGTCCATGGGGTCACGTTGGGACGGGCCATCAGGCATTACAACTGGCAGAAGAATGTTGCTGTAGATTTGCTGCAGATGCAGCAGGATCGGTTTGCGTCGACAATTTATGGTTGGTGGTGCCGACGCGTCATCTGGGCAAATGAGCCGGGTTGGCATACGCGGCAAACGACAGGAGCGGAGAGCAGAGGATGCAGTTGAGCCTGATCGTGCGCGGCCAGCATCCGGCGGGCGACGATATCCGCGCACGGCTCGACGACGATCTGGCGCTCGTCCGGCGCGCCGACGCGCTGGGCTTCGACGGCCTCGTCAAGGGCTCGCATTACAGCGCCCACCCATTGCAGTCGGTGCAGCAGATCCCGTTTCTGGCGCAGGTCGCCACGATCGCCCCGCGGCTGCGGTTGATTTGCGGCCTTGCGCTGTTGCCGTTGCACAAGCCGCTCGACATTGCCGAGCAGCTCGCCACACTCGACGTCATCAGCGGCGGCAAGCTCGTCTTCGGCTGCGGCATCGGCTATCGCGACGTCGAGTTCAAGGCGTTCGGGCTGACCAGGGGGGAAGCGGCGGCGCGTTTCACGGAATGCCTTGCCGCGGTCAAACGGCTGTGGACCGAGGATTTTGTCGACATGGAGGGGTCGCA
>DATKHX010000550.1:0-24385 GCA_035510075.1 Allostellaceae bacterium | reverse complement strand
GAGGCACCCGCCTTCCCGCAGGTACGAAAACAGGTTCCCGACCGCTTGATAAAGCTCAGCCGAGCTGAAATAGCCGAGGTTCAAGATGTTGCTGGCGCGAATCGC
This sequence comes from Allostellaceae bacterium, assembly GCA_035510075.1. GTDB lineage: Bacteria > Pseudomonadota > Alphaproteobacteria > ATCC43930 > CGMCC-115725 > AP-15. The sequence continues at coordinate 24,280 of DATKHX010000550.1, read as the reverse complement.
CGCAATTCGGTCCCCGAGGGAAACCTCGCGGGTGAGGCAGTCGAGCTCGATGACGCTCATGCCCGGCTCGTTGCGGGCAAGCGGGTGAACCAGCGAGATCGACGCCGCGGCATCCAAGGATCGGCGGAGGCGTCCCATCCGCAAATACAGCCGGCTCAACAGATCGCCGTGTGCCTGCGCCTTGCGCGGCCGCGCAAGGCGCAGGCCAAACGGGCCAACCCGCGCCATTATCGGCTCGCCGTCGGCGGCGCGATATTCGACGAGCGGGCCGCGGCGATAGCGTTGCAGGCACAGATTGACGTCGGCGAGCAGTGCTGTCACGTCGTCGGCGAAGACCCGGCGCAATGCGCGCAGCGCCTCCACCGTGGTAATGCCGTCGGAGGCGCCGAGATCGAGAAAAATCATGCCGTCGCGCAACGCCGGGCCGAGATGGGCGCACAGCATCTCCTCGGTCCGCCGCAGCCTGCCGCGATTGGTGCGCTTCCAGGCGCCGCCCATGCGCAGATCATGCAAAATCAGACTGAAGCGGTCGGCCTGCTCGCAAGCGTGCGGGCCGGGCCGATCGAGCTGGCGCGCAAGATCGAGCAGCGCGTCCGGGTCGACGATGCACCGCGCCCGCAGGATCGGAAGCCGCGGCAATGACCCCGGCACGACAAACTGGATCACGCCCGAACAGACCTCCTCAACGGCACATCGTGGGCCGAGGCGCCTCCGAGCGCCGCGCCAGCCCGCGCGCGTCGGCGCGGCGCGCGTGGGCTCATCACCACCTCGTCAACAGCCCGGCGTCGCAACATCTAAGCCGAAGATCGACGAATACGCGGTAAACATTCGCTCTTGCGAGTAAAAATCGATCGTTCGCTGGCGATTTTGTCGGCCGAGCGCCACGCGCCGGGCGGGGTCGCGCAGCAGCCTCTGCAAGACCGCGGCGAACGCCGCGCCATCGTCGCGCGGCACCACGAATTCCCGGTTTGCCTCACTCACGATATCTTTGACATCGCCGACGTCGACCGCGGCGACCGCGCGGCTCGCCGCCATTGCCTCGAGCAGAGCATTAGGCATTTGCTCGGTATCCGAAGAGAGCGCGAATACGTCGAAGGTTCCGAGCACCGCTTCAGGTGCGACGCGCCCGGTAAAGACGACGCGCTCGGCGATCCCGAGCTCGGAGGCGAGCCGCGCCAGCATCGGACGCTCGATCCCGTCACCGGCGATCACCAGCCGTGCTGCCTGCGCGCGGTCGAGAGATGCAAAAGCCCGCAACAGCCGGCCGACATTCTTCTCTGGCCGAAGCGGCGCTACGGTCCCCACCACCACCTCCCCGTCATTGCGGGCAAAGCCGGGGATGGTGTCGCGTGCGGGATCGGCAAACCGGTCGACATCGACCCCATTTGGAATGAGCGCGATCTGCCCGGCCGGGAGTTTCCAAACGGTGCGCGCCAGATTTTCGAGCTTGCGCGAGGGAACCACCACCTTGGCGCAGCGCGCCAGCGCCCAGCGGCGGAACAGCACCCGGCGGCGAATTTGCCGGTCGGCCTCCTCCTTGCTGAAACCAGCCTCGACGTGGATCTGACGCGCGACCGGCAGCAGCCGGTTGGCCATCGCCCATTCGATGGCGCCCCAATTGTAGGTGACCAGCAAATCGGGCCGCAGCCGGCGCAATGTCATGGCGCTGTCGATCAGCGCGCGAGGAAAGCCACGTTGCGTTTGGCCGATCGCCAGCAAGGATACGTCGAGCTTCGCGGCAAGATTTTCGGCCGCCGCGAAATCTCGATCGAGGGCGATGATCGAGTGGCGCGACCGAGCCGCGAAATGGTTGACCACCCGTACCATGCGCAACGGGACGCCGCCGATCCCGAAGCTTGGAAAGACATGCAGGATGTGCTTCGCCTCGACCATTCCAGCGCCCGGCGCACGCGGCGTGCTGCTGGATGAGGGGCGGCGAGCTGTCGCCTCCTGACGCGCCGGCATCGGCCGTCGCGCTATCCCGAGCGAATGCGGCTTCGACAAAATCTTTTCCTTACGATCAACAGCAGGTTTCGCCGCCGCTCCGCCACCCTCGATATCTCGCCACGCGGACTCCTCTATCGAGGAGTGTTGCTCGGGCTGCGACCCCCGATGCTCGCGGCCTTCCCTAGGCTCGAGGCGTCGAGATAGCGGAGCAACGGCCGACTCGCCTGCAAAAACCGCAGGAGCTGCTGCGCGGCAGGGTGCTCGGGGTCGTCCTCACCCGCCGAAATCGCGACAGAGGCGGCGATAGAAGCGCGGCGCAGCAGCACCGCACGGGCCTGCAGCAGCTTGGCCTCCAGTAGCCTCGCGGTAATTTTCCCGTCGACCAGATAGAACGACCAGACCAATCGCCGATGCGCTCCGCTGACGATCTCGCTGGTGGTCACCGCGATCTTTTGATCACCGATAGAGACGTCTCTACGGCCCTGCGCCTCCAACTGCCAGATGACGTCGTCGGCCATTCGATTGTCGCTCCGGGTCAGGGCATTCCCCACCGCCCGCAGCCGATAGAGCGCGACAAAGCGCACGACGACGCCCGATCCCGGCTCCTCGAAGCTCTGCAGCAACTCCTGATCCGCGCCGCGGACCATCGGACGCCAGCCGACGGTGTCCCGAGCCAGCTCATGCCAAGGCGAGCCGGGTTGCGGCGGCTGGGCCAAGGCCGGCTCCGAGGCCGGGAACTGACTGTCGAGCCGAGCACCATATGCCGGGCCGAGCAAGGCGAGCAGCACGGCCGCCATGGAAACCGCGGCGAACCGCCATGGCGGTTGGCGCCCGCCGCTGCCCGGTCGGACCGGCGCAAGGGCGTCGCCTTTGTCGACAAAGCTCATGCCGATCGCGATCAGCAGCAGAATTACCAGCGAAAAGAAAATCCACCCGTAAAGAACGTGGTCGGCTTCGACCGCGGCGGCGCTGCCCTCCAGGTGCGCCAGCACAATGATCCCGAGCGCCCTCAAGCCGTTGGCGCCAACCGGCACGACTAGCGAGAGGGCAATAAAGAGCGCCCGTCGAAAAAAGCTGCGGTACATGACCACAGAAAAGAAAAACCCGAAAACGATCGAGGCAATCAGAAATCGCAACCCGGCGCAGGCTTCGGCAATCTCGAACTTGCCTTCGGGGATTTCGATTATCATGCCCTCGGAATAGACCGGGATGTGGAGGAGCTGCAGGCCATGAACAGTGATGTCGGCGGTGATCCTCTGCAATATTGGGATCAGGAACTCGCCGCTCGGCACCAGAAAGAAGAGAAACAGAAAGGGGGCCAAGAGGAGCTTGAACGCTTGCATGCCGAGCGTCGCCAACAGAACGATCTCGAACATCGCCACCACCGCGAGCTGGCGCCCTTCGTTGAGATCGAGGACGGCGGCGGCAAGCCACACCGCCGACAACACCGGCATCGCCACGAGCGGCCAAAAGCTCGGCGTCGGAGATACGGCAGAAAACACCGCTCGCCTCTCCCATAAGAGAAAGCCGGCGAGCGGCACGATCAAAAAGCAGTGATTGTAGGCGGTCGTCCCGATCCACGTCACGACGGCCACTTCCGTGTCATGGCGGAAAACGAGCCCGAAGCAGAGGATTGCCGCGGTAATTACGATCGCGGCGGTCCGCCAGCCTGGAGCCACCGCCGCGCGGCGGGCAGGATGCTCCGCTACCCCGACGGCGACCTCGGGCGGCGCGCGCCGGGCGAGCGACGCCGGCCTATGTGAAAAATCCATGTTCAGCCGATCCCCTTTACGATCAACGGCCCGAGCCGGGTGGCGAGCGGCAAGGGCAAGCGCCTCCAGCCGGCGACGAGCAGCCGGAATTTGGGGTTGAGCGGGTTCAGCTCGGGGGCTTTGCGGCCTGCCGCGAGGCGGAATTGATAATCGAGAGGCGTCGGCTCGAACCCCCAATTGCGCTTGAACGCAAAGGCGCCGGTGCCGGTCTTGCTGCGGCCGAAATCGAACACGCGGCAACCGCGCTCGCAGGCCCGGCGCATCACTTCCCAGTACATGAAATCGTTTGCCGCCACCTCCCGCGCGGCGTGCACGCCACCGCCATAGAACGGCAGCACTGCGTCACGGAAATAGAAATTCAACACCGCCGCCAGCGCCCGCCCATTACCGGTGACGGTGACGATGTCGCAGCATGTCGAGAATTCTTCGGCGAGGATTTGGAAATAGGATTTGGCGAAGACCGGCGTCCCCAAATTGCGCACGCTCTCGGCATAGATGCGATGGAGCCGGCCGACATCGGCGTCGACCTCGGACCGCAGCCCGTTTTGCATGCCTTTGCGGATCATGGCGCGCTGCTTGCGCGGCACCGCTTTCAAATTGGCCTCCACCGCGGGCAGGATCGGTTTGCGGAAGGTCGCGTAAAGCCCCGATTTCGTCTGCCAATCGGCTCGTTGCGCGGCACTGCGCATCTCGAGCACCGGCACGCCCAGCCGCTCCATCAAGCGCGTCGCCGCGGCATCGAGCGCCTGCCTGCTGTCCTCGTCGGCGGCCGCCGGTCCGCCATGAACGGCGAAGGCGTTCGAGATCAGCGAGGAGCCGAACAGAACTGAGCGAATTTGGGTTAGCGGCAGGACACCGGTGACGAGGCCGGCGCGTTCGGCGAGAAAGTAATGGGTTCGATGGCCGAAGGCGCGCTCGATGACCCGTTTCCACGGCGACAAGTGAAAGAACGTTCCGCTCGCGCAGGCGTGAACGAAGTCGTCCCACCGCCCGGCATCATCAGCCCGGAACGGTCTTACGCTGACGGTGGGCGACGATCCGTCCATGTCGCGATCGACGGATACGAACCCGCCCCCTCGGTCAAAAACAGCCGGTCGAGACGCGTCCAGTTGAAGTCGCGCAACAGACGCCGCAGGCGCGGCTCGGTACGGCCGAGGTTGAGGTAATGGCGAAATCGCGAGCGCAGCGGCGCCTGTCGCTGCCGCGGCTGCTGCGGATCGATCTCCCACGGGTGAAGATAGAAAACGGCGGGGTCGCCGCCGCGGCCGGCCTTGGTCAGCAGCCAGCGGGACAGCAGATAAGGAAACAGGCGAAAATAGCCGCCGCCCGAGGCCGGAACATCCCTTCCCAGGAGGCGAACAGTGGTCATCGGAATCTCGACGAGCCCGGGGCAGGGCGAGAACGCCGAACGTGGCGCGTCAGGGCTGCCGTAGAGGTCATGCTTTACAGGGTAGACGCTCGAACTGTAGCGATAGCCTTCTTCCGCGAGGATTGCGTGCGCCCAGGCGCTTTTGGGGCCGATCGAGAAGGTCGGCGCGCGGTAGCCGTTGACGGTAACACCGCCAGCATCTTCGAGTATCCTCTTGCTGTCGCGGATATCGGCGCGAAACGCCGAAGGCGAGGAGCGATCGGCGCGGAGGTGATCCATGCCGTGGCTAGCCAGCTCGTGCCCGTCGGCGAGGATGCGCCGGGCGATCGACGGATGCCGCCGCACGACGCCGCCCAACGCAAAAAAGGTTGCTTGCACCTCGGCTTCGGCCAGGATGTCGAGCAATCGATGGGTATTGCGCTCGACCCGCGACGGCAGCTGATGCCAATCCTTGCGGTCGATCGTCGAGGCAAAGGCTTCGACTTGAAAATAATCTTCGACGTCGATGGTCATGGCGCCGGTGCCGGCCGGCTGCGGAGCGAGGTGCCGGGCGCGGTCGGCAACGGGCGCCAAAGGGGACAAAGGGGACGGCTCGCGGTCGCCGGCGGCGTCGGCACCCCGCAGCGGCTCGCTTGCCGTGCTCACAGCCGCTCACCCTGAAAATAATGGGCCGCAATTTCGATCGCGCGGCGAATCAGGCGCTCGTGCTTGTCGACGCTCCGTTCGAGATGCGCCAACCGGTCGGCAACCAGCGAAAGTCCGTCGCCCGCGATCATTTGACCGGCAGCGCCGGCGGCGGTCGGCTTGGTTTCGCTCACCACCGCGATTTCGTCGCGCAGGTCGTTGGCGACTTTGTCGACGGCACTCGCCGTCAGCGTATGAAGCTGCTCGAGAAACCCGTATAGCAGGAGTCTCGAGCACAGCGTGTTGATGCGGCGCGGCACGCCCTGCGTGTATTGATAGATCAGCGGAAACGACGCCTCGGTAAAATGCGGGTCGCCTTTCCATTCGGCCCGATGCAGGCGATGCTCGACATAAGCGCGGGTTTCGGCTTCGTTGAGCGGACCGAGATGATAGGCCGCGGTCACCCGCTGACGCAGCTGCTCAAGCCCCGGGCTGCCGAGGATCGTTCGGAATTGCGGCTGCCCGAGCAGAAAGCTCTGCAACGCCATCGTCTTGTCGCCGACGATGTTGGACAGCATGCGCAACTCCTCGAGCGCTTCGAACGACAGATTCTGCGCCTCGTCGACGATCAGCAGCGCGCGCTTGCCGGCGCGATGCTGGGCCAGCACGAAATCGTTGATGCGCTGGAGCAGCGACCCCTTGCCGAGCCCCTCTTTGGCGATGCCGAAGCCCGCGGCAACCATGTGCAGCAGATCGTCGCCGCCGAGTTGGCTGGTCACGATTTTCGCGGCGACAAAGCTTTCCGCACTGATCGTCGTCAGCAGGTTGTCGACCAGGATGGTCTTGCCTGCCCCAACTTCGCCGGTGATGATGATGAACCCTTCGGCGTGGTGCAAGCCGTAGACCATATAGGCCATGGCCTGCCGATGCACGCTGCTCTCGAAAAAGAAGCGCGCGTCGGGGGTCAGCTGAAACGGCCGCGTCGCGAGCCCGTAAAATTCCGCGTACATCGGCTCAGAACGCCTTGCTCAAAACAAACTCCAACGAATTTGCTACGACGTCCCCACCCCGGCCGCCGACGAACGTTCCACCGTTCGGTTGGTAGCTGAAGGTGTAGACGATCGACCCGGTCAGCGCTCGCGCAAACAGATAGTTGACGCCAAGGGTGGCAGTTACGGTGCTGGTGTTGTTGACCGGGGTGGGCGCGTTTATCGTCACCACATTTGTGGTACGGCTGTAAGTGACCTCGGTGTAGCTGTTGAGGCCGGGCCGTATATCGCGCGTCCAGATGAAACTCGAGCCAAGGCTGTTGGTCGGGGGCGTGATGGGCGGCGCCAATGACTGCTGATTGAGGTAGAACGCATAAATCGAGTATGAGTTGAGACCGATATGGTCGGTCAGTCCAAAATTGTAGGAATGCTGGCGATAGACATTGTTGGTGAGCCCCAGTCCTGGATTATAAAACGCCGTCGGTAGGCCACTGTATTGGTCGACGATCGCGCCGTTCGGGTTCAGGGTCGAACTCGACAACGCCGTTTGAAAATATTGTGCCGGCGAGCTGATGCCCTGGGCGAGGTTCGCTTCGAAGGTGATTGTCGGCGTGATTTGGTAATTGGCCGATCCGGTAAAGCCGTAGACCCCCTGCACCCGGCCATATTCGAGGCTTATATAACCGTAATCGGCGGCCGATCCGAGACGCCCGCCGGCAAGCCAGGTGAGCCCGGCAAACGTCGCCCCCGGTGCGAACGGGTATTGGATATTTTGATATCCAAGGCGGCCAAGCGCGGAGATGTTGGGTTTGAACCGATATTCGACGTCGTCGAACGCGCTGAATTGTGAGTTTTGCGAAGTCGAGTTCGAATTGAATTTCGACGCGTCGATGGTGAGCCGCGAGAGCGAACGCGCAAAGTCCTGGCCGGTCGCCGCAGTCAACGTGCCTTCGTTGAGGGTGCCGCTGGCGAGGTTTGAAGTAGGCAGGCCCGGCGTCGAGCTTACCGTGGTGTTGTTGCCGCCGAAATTCGTCGACCCAAAGCGATAGCGCAGCTCGGTGTCGAGCACCCCGGCAACCGATTGACGCAAGTAAGGGGAAACTGTAGTTGCAAAAACCTGCGTCTGCTGCGTGGTCGGCAACAACGAGGGGCTGATGAAGCCAAGCCCCGGCAATGTCGACGCCTGAGTGATGTAGCTGTTGAGGTCGACGAATAATCGGTCCGGGACGATCGTCCCGGTTCCAATTCCGTAGAGATTGGCAGTGAGCTGATCGAGATCGCGGGTCGGCGTGTAGATGTCGCCTTCGGCTTGTCCGCTCAGGACTCCCGTGAAGCGCGGCGTATCTGCCGAGACCGTGATCCCCGGAATCAGCCGGGTTTCGGCCGCGGCGGTATGATTGGTCGCCGTGAATCTGACATTGTCGGTAAACCGCTCTGCGACCGCAGCATAGGGTTGGATTACGACCGCTGGAGCGTTGGGGTCGTAAAGCTGGAGCGTCGTGATCCCGGCCCCGGGCGCCGGCAATTCCAGCTCGGGGGTCGGCTGCGGCCCCGCGCCTGCCGGCAGCGGCTCGGAAGGCAGCGCGTTGGGCCCGGCCAGCGGGTTGGGCAATCCGAACGGGCCGGAGGGCGGCGGCGGCAGGATGGTGGGCGCCCCGCTCGCCGGCGCTGTTCCGGGCGCAGGCAGGCCGGTCGCGAGCTGCGCCGCCGCCGGCGTCGTCCGCTCGAGGGCGGTGACGGCGAACAGCAGCAGCGGCAGGCTGAGATACGGACTGCGATCCCTCCTGCGGGCCCCGCCGCTAGGCGGGCGCCGGCTTGTCCGCCCGCAGCTCATCGCTCTCGCCGGGATAATGATAGCCATAGCCGTAAGAGCCGAAATGTGCGCTCGCCTGCTCGCTCTTGTTCAGCAGCAGGCTGATCCGCGGGCAGGAGCTGAGCATGCTGAGCCCAGCCTCGATCTCTTCTTGCTGCGTGCGGTGGGCTTCGATCACGAACACAATCTGGCCGACCAGGGGGGCCATGGTAGCCGCGTCGCTGCTTGCCATGCAGGGCGGGGTATCGAGAATTATGAAGCTGTCGGAGAAACGTCCCGTCAACTCGTCCAGCAACTTGCTCATCCGGCTGCTGGACAACAACTCGGGTACATGCGGGCCGCCCAGCCCGGCTGGGAGAACGAGAAGATTTTCGATATTTGTGCGGATCAGGGCGTTGCTCAAATCGGTGGCGCCGGCAAGGACCTCGACAAGCCCCTTGGCGTCGTGGAGCCCGAGAATGGTTTTCAGGGCCGAATGGTGCGTGTCGATGTCGACGAGCAGCGCCTTGACATCCCGTTCCGAGGAGAAGGCCAACGCCAGGTTCAGCGCGACAAAAGTCTTGCCTTCGCCGGGCCGCGCGCTCGTTACCATGATGATCCGGCTCGGGTGGCCGTCGCCGGCTTTTGCGCCGGCCGGCCATGCGGCCATCAGGTTGCGCTTGACGAGGCGGAATTCCTCCGCAGTGCGCGAGCGCTCGGCCGACGGAACCGCGATTCCAAAACCGGCGAGCTGGCCGCGATCGAGGGTCAACTCGGCGCCGTCGAGGCGGATCGGCTCGGCCGGGACGCGCTCGGCATCGGCAGGGGAAGCAAACCTGATCGGCGCCAGCGGCGACCCGATCTCCGCCCCCTCGCGCTGGCGCAGCAGCGCCGCCGCGCGTTCGATCAATCCTATCGACTCTGCCATTACGATACGCTCACCGAATGGAGACCCAAGCTCAACACCAGCAATGTTCCATAAACCGCGATCAGCACCACCGCGCTGGCGCACACCCCGGCCAGCTGAATTGTCGCCCGCCGCCGCGCGGCGCCGAGCGAAAGCCGCGTCACACTTCCCAACACCGGGATCCCGAGATCACGCAGCTGGGTAATCGTGGCAAACGAGCGGTCGAGCTGCGCCGTCACGATCGGGGTTGCGATCCCGGCGCCAAGCCCGGCCAGCAGCACGACCGAGACCAGCAGCGGCCGGTTGGGCTCGGCCGGCACGAGCGGCACCTGCGGCGGATCGACGATGCGAAACTGGATCTTCTCGGTTTTTGTATCGGCGGCGTCGGCGATCAGCGTCGCTTCACGGCGCGACACCAGTTCCTGGTAATTCTTCTTCAACACGCCATAGTCGCGGTCGAGATCCTCCGCCTCGGTCATCACCGCGGGAGCCGATCGCGCGATCTGCTCGATCCGACCCTCTTCGGCCTGGGAATCGGCGAGACGGCGCTGCGCTGTCGCGACCTGGCCTTCGGCATCGACCAGCTTGACCTTGAGCTGGTCGTAGATGGTATTGGGAACCTGCGCTTTGCCAGAACCACCGCCCGCTGCCGAGCCCGAGCCGGAGTGCTTGACCTCCCCCTCGAGCTGCTGAATTTCCTGGCGCGCGGCGATCACATCGGGATGCTGGTCGGTGTATTTCAGCCGCAGCGTATCGAGATTGCCACGCATCTGCTCGAGGCGGGCCTCATCCGGGCTGAGGGCGCGGCCGCCGGTAACGACCACTTGCGGCGCGCGGTCGACCGTCACCATCTGCGGCACCGAGGCGATTTCCCCACGCAAGGAGTTCCGCTTCGTCGTAGCGTCGTCGAGCTCGTTCTTTTCCTTGGCCACCGCGGCGCGCGCCTGGTCGAGCCGGCTGCGGCTGTCGCCCGCGGTGTCCGGCGCATCGGGGGGGCGGTCGGAAACGACGTCCGGATACTGCCGCGCGAGTTCCGCCCGTCGCTTCTCGGCGGCGCGCAATTGATCGCGATAGGAGGCGATCTCGTCGTCGAGAAAGCGCTGCGCGCTGTCCATCTCCGAGCGACTGCTGCCGGCCGTCTTCTCGGCAAAAATCGTCAGCAACGACTGCACCACATTCTTGGCCTGTTGCGGGTCTCTGCTGCGATAGGCGATGGTCATCAAGTTCGGCGTGATCGGCCGTATATCGACTTCGGCCGCCAAGTTCTTGTAGAGCTGCTCCTTTTGCGCGGGGGTCGTAAGCCCGATGTCGAGATCGGTCAGGCGGACGAGCTGCTCCAGATTGGGTCGGCTCAAGAGCGTGCGCTGCAGAAAGTCGAGATGCCGCGTCGGGTCGGTATCCGCCGCCAATCCGTGCAGCAGCGGGGTCAGCAACGGGTCGGCATTCAAATAAACGCGCGCCGAGGATTCGTACTTTGTCGGAATAATGGCGACGCCGATCCAGCCCACGGTGCAGACCAGCCAAGCGACGCCGACGGCCAGCCATTTCTGCCGCCACAGCATCTGGACGATCGGCATCGCCTGCGATTTGAGCGAATTCATCGGCGGCTCCCGTCGAGCCGAACAGACCCGACGATCTTCCGGGAATAGACCGGCTTCAATTCGGCCACATCGAGGCTCGCCCCTCGTCTCGCGCGGTCACGCATAGCCCGCCCTTAGCGCCGGAGCGCAAAAGAGTGACGAGACGTCCGTGAGTCGGGACGACTGTAGGAAAATGGCATCGTTCGCCTCATTTCGAGCCAGACGCTTAGAACAGGCGCTGCGGAATGATTAGGATATCGCCCGGCTGGAGCGCGACATTGCTCGTTACGTCGCCATCCCGGATCAGGCTGTCGAGATGCACGGCATAGGTCGCCTGCTTGCCGGCGGCGGTTCGCACGATCACCGAATTATCGCCGGCCGCATAGCGTGTGAGGCCGCCGACCGCGATCATCGCGTCGAGCACGGTCATGTCGGTGCGGAACGGTATCGCCCGCGGCTGCGCGGCTTCGCCAATAACCCGCACTTGCTCGTTGAACGGGCCGATGAACCCAGTGGCGATGACCGTGACCACCGGTTCTTTGACGTATTTGGACAGCCGCTGCTCGAGCTCGCGAGCGAGTTGGCTCGGTGTCTTGCCAATGGCGACAACGTCCTCGACCAGCGGGAGCGACAACCGGCCGTCGGGGCGCACGGGCGCATTGACGCTCAGCTCGGGATTGCGCCACACGAATATGTTCAACTGGTCGCCCGGGCCGATGATGTATTCGCTCGACGGCAGCGCCGATGCTGGCGGCGCCGGCGGCAACGGCGGTGCATTGTGACATCCCGTGACCACAATCACAGAGATCAGCCCTGCGGCCCGATACAATCTGCGGTACACCCCTGCGCTCCTGTCCACAGTTTCCGACTGGCGATGAAGAGGGATAGCCCACAACTGCCCGTCGTCAAAGACCGCAGCCCCCGGTTCCCGCGCAACGCGGCTAGGTACTTCCACTGCGCCATTGGCTATAGCACCAAGCCGTTCGAGCCGCAATAAAGTTGTCGTTTACCTTTAGATTTGCTTACGGAAAACGAGACAGCAAAACTTGCACTCCAATTCCGCCCCAGGCGCGCTGCGGCGTCGCGTACGCAGCAGTTGTGCCGTCCTTCGGGCGGCCTGCTGCGATCGTGGTGTCGCAGCGTCCTGCCGCTGACGTGCGGCCAACCCCGAATTATCGATACCATCCCAAATATTGACATAGCGGCCCGGTGTTGCCGATCGTCGGCCATCCTCGTGAATAAAAGATGAACGCTGGACGCCGGCGCCGTTTCGGACGACGCTCAGGTCGTCAGCAGCTTGGCCAGCCCGGCGCCGGACGCCGGCGCGCCTGGAAAAACCGCATCGAGCCGACGGCCGTCGAGGCTCAGGTGCTGCCGGAGGATCGCCGACAACACCGCGCGAAAATCGGTGGTGACGGCGAGGTCCCGGCGCTCGTGGAGCTGCGCCGGCGCCAATCCCGGCCAATCGCCGTAGACGCGCCGGCCGCGGACCGCGCCGCCGGCGATCCAGATCACGTTGCCGTGGCCGTGATCGGTGCCGCGATCGCCGTTCTCGTGAACGGTGCGGCCGAATTCCGACAACACGACGATCACGGTGTCGGGCCAGATGCCGCCCAGGCCGCGGGCTAGCGCCGCGAGCCCCTCGCCGAGCGGGCGCAACCGATTGGCGAGGCGCCCCTCGGCACCGCCCTGATCGACATGGGTGTCCCAGCCGCCGAGTGCCACAAAGGCGAGCCGGATCCGCGGGTCGCCGGCAATCAGCCGGGCGAGCTGCGTCGCCCGCCGGGCGAAGCTCGACGGCGGCGGCGCCCCGGCATCGGCGATCTGCTGCTCGCGCGCGAGGGCGCCGATCAGCTCGGAGCGGGCGCTGCGCCCCTCGCGATAGGCTCGGTCGAGGACGCTCGCGCCGGCGTACAGGCGGTCGAAAGCGGCGGCGAGCTGCGGCCCATCGACCGGCGCCGGCTCGACGGCACGAGGACCAAGCGGCAGATTGGCGACCGGGGCCCGGCCGATCAGGATGCGCGGCAAGGTCGGGCCGATGCTGATCGCGTCGGTCGGGCCGCGCGGACCCGGCAACGCTTGCAGCAGCCGGTTCATCCACCCGTCCGCGGTGGTGCTGCGTCCGGGCGTGCCGTTTTCGACGTAGCGTTGCGCCTCGAAATGCGACCGGCTCGGGTCGGGAGAACCGGCGGCGTGAAGAAAGGCGAGACCGCCGTCGCGCCATAGCGGCATCAGGCGCGCCAGCGCCGGATGCAGCGCGAAACGTTCGTCGAGCGGCAGCGCGCCATCCGGCGTTCCCGGCCGGCCGACGGCAATCGTCGGCCGCGCCGCGTAATAGGCGGGCTCGGCATAGGGGACAACGACGTTGAGGCCGTCGACCGCACCGCGCAGCAGGATCACGATCAGCCGTCGCGGGCCGCCCTCGGCGGCCGCCGCCCAGGCGCCGCCGCCGAGCGGCAGCAAGAGAGCGCCAGCGCCAGCTCCGACGACGAGGCGGCGCGACAGACGAGCACCGGGCATTGCCAATTCCCTACCTGCGCATGAAATTGGGGCTGCCGAGGATCAGCGCGGCGCGCTCTTTCGGCGCCGCCGCGTCGACAACGGTGCGCGTCTCGGGCGTCAACGTCGACCCGAAGATCGCCTCGAGCCGCTTGGGGTCGGCCGCCGCCGGGCGATACGCCGCCAGCGCCGCGAGCCCGCCATCCCTGTCCATCGCGACCGGCACGGCGCCACGGGCGAAGGCGGCCGCAAACGCGATCCGCTGCATCGTCGCATCTGGGCTCAACCATGCCTCGGCCGTGTTCTTGTACCCGTCGGGTGTCTCGCAGCCATAGAGCGGCATGCCGAGCCGAGCGATCCACGCCAGCAGCGGGCGGGGATTGTTGACCGGTGCTCCGGCTGCACGCACCGCCGAGATCACGAACTCGTAGGGTGTCTTGTATTTCTGCCCGGCACCGGCCCAAAATTCGGGGCTGTCGAACAATGTCCTCAGCACCCGTCGGATATCGCCTGCTGTGGCGAGAAAGCGCGCGGCGAGGCGGTCGACGAGGCCGGGCGGTGGCGCGTCGGCGACAAAATACTGCGCCAATTCGAACGCGATGTGGTGCGCGGTCTGGGGGCTCGAAGCCAGAATATCGAGCGCCTCCTCGCCCTCCTGCTTGCCCGGCGCCTGCAATTTGCGCCCGAGAAAGACCTTCGGCCGATAATCGTGATAAGCGCCCTCGAAGACCGCGGCAACCCCTGGAAGCTCGCCCGAATCGGCCGGGCTGACCCGCCATCCGGTGAACACCCGCGCCAGGGTCTCGACGTCGCCCTGGGTGTAGCCGCCATCGGCTCCGAGCGTGTGCAGCTCCATGACCTCGCGCGCGAAATTCTCGTTCAGCCGGTCCTCGCCGCCGCGCGCCGAAGCCGAATTCCGCGTATTGTCGAGATAGACCAGCATCGCCGGATGCTTGGCGACGGCGAACAACAGATCGCGAAAACGGCCGAGCGCGTAGGGGCGGATCGCCCGCTCTTCGTAATTGCCGACCCAGATGCGGTCGAGGCCCTCGCCGGCGAAGATATTGAAATGGTTAAACCAGAAGTTGACCATCACCTGCTCGAGCTGGCGCCGGCTCAAGACGGCGCGCAAAACCCGCGCCTCTTCAGCCTCGCGAAAGACGACGCTCGCCCGTTGCTGCTGCGCCTTGATGTCGTCGAGCGACGGCTTGACCCCGGCAACCGGGCGCAGCGGACCGTAAAGCTGGCGCAATTCGGCCGCGCCCAGACCGAGCGTGTCGAGCTGAGCCACACGAAAACGCAGCTCGACCGGTTCGGCAATATTCGCCGGGTCGAGCTGCTCGGCGATGTAGCGGTCGACCCCGACCGTCTTCACATAACTGAAATCATCGAAGGTCGGGCCAAAGGCGAGCCGGTTCAGAACATGTAGAACCTGGCTGTCCGAATCGATCGCGTTTGCCCGCATCGGCAGCAACAACAGCAGCAAGGACGCCGCCGCAAGGATTCCCGCAGATCGCCTTGCCATCGGTCGCGCAAAAGACCAAGATCGGAGGCCTCGAAAGACGAGCCCCGGCGCACTATACCGTGACCAGGGCGACTGCTTACCTGGTTATTTCGAGGAGCAAAAGTTCGGGTTTCGTTTCTCAACCAAGGCGACGGCCTTCTTTCCGACTGGCGAGAGGCGGGGAGCCAAGTGGCCCGCCGCTCAATTCGAATTGGCGGGGCTCTCTTCCAGGCTCGGGGCCGCCGAGGTACCTCTCGCCGCGGGGTGCGGGGTTCGGGCAAAGCGGGACAAGCGGGCGAGGCTGGCAACCGCGGCGGCGGCGGAAAATCCTGACGCCAGCAGGATCGCGACGGTCGGCCCGGTGCCGCCGGCCGGGTGGGCAAATCCGAAGATCAGCGCCACCAATGCGGCACCGATCGTCTGCCCCAAGAGCCGTGCGGTCGACTGGATGGCACCGGCGCCGCCGCTGCGCTCGCGCGGTGCGCTGGCGACGATGGCGCGGTTGTTCGGCGACTGGAAAAACCCGAAGCCGAGCCCGCACAGGGTCATGCGCCACAGAATGTCGACGGCGGCCGGGTGCGCCGGCAGCAGGGCCAGCAGGAGGTAGCCGAGGCTCAGCACACCGAGGCCGATGCCGCCGAGAATTCCGGCGGGGTAGCGGTCGGCGAGCCTGCCGGCAATCGGTGCGATCAGCGCCACCGTCGCGGGCCACGGGGTCATCAGCAGGCCGGTCGCGACCTGCGAGCGGCCGAGCACGTCCTGAAAATAAAATGGCAGGGTGACGAAGGTGATGCCTTGCGCGACAAAGGTCGTGACCGAGGTCGCGACCGACAACGCAAATATCGGGCGGCGGAACAAATCGACCGGCAGCAACGGCAACGGCGATCCTCGCTGCCGCCGCACCAGGACGTATCCGACGACAACTGCGCCCGCCAATTCGGCAGCGACGGAGGCGCTCGCCTGGCCGTGGCCGATGCCGTTGATGCCGCCGATAAGAAACGCAAACGCAAAGGCGCTCATCACCGCGCTCGCCAAGTCGAAGCGGTGCTCGGAGGGTGGGGTGCGCGGCAGCAGCCGCAACGACAAGAAGAAGGTGACGAGCCCGATCGGCACGTTGACCGCAAACAGCCAGTGCCACGAGCCGACCGCGAGGATCGCGGCGGCGACGCTCGGCCCCGCCGCCGACGACACCGACACCGTGACCGCGGTCATCGCGATGCCTCGGCCCAATTGTCGCCGCGGGTAGGTGAACCGCACCAGTGCGGTGTTGACGCTCATCATGCCGGCGGAGCCAATGCCTTGCAGCGCGCGGCCGAGCGCCAGCATTGTCAGCGAATCCGACAAGGCGCTGACCAACGCCGCCGCGGTGAACACGGCACAGCCGATCGCGTAGACCCGGCGGTAGCCGAAAATATCGCCGAGCGAAGCCAGCGGCAGCAACGAGACCACGACCGCGAGTTGGTAGGCGTTGATTACCCAGATCGACTGCGCCGGGCTCGCACCGATCTGCCGCGCGATCGTCGGCAACGCGATGTTGGCGATCGAGCTGTCGAGAACCGACACCACCATGCCGATCGCGAGTGTCAGGATCGCCCAATAGCGCTGCGGCAGCGGCACGCCGTCTTCGGCCGTGTTCATAATTTCGCGGTACCCGCCGCTCGACCGGGAACTCTAAAGAATGGCAGGCTTACCCGACCGTGAACTAATGAACCAGCCGTCTTTGCGCACGGCTTCCCTGCGCCCCCGAACTGGCGCACTAGCGCGACCGGCGCAAGGGGCCCGGAGCATCGGGGCCGCGCGATCGTCCGGCAGCTAGTGCGCTCCACAAGTGTCGGCGATCTCCGCAGCATCGGCATCCCGGCGAGGGTCGGGACCCGCCTTGGCCATGGGTATCGGCCTTAGCCAGGATGACCGAAGGGTTGGTTGTGGAAACGGATCAACGGCCTTCCGATCAACCGCGTTGGACTACGAGGGACTACGAGCTAGTCCTGCGGGCGTGGCCCTGGGCGGCGCCAGCGGCCGCGGCCGCCGGTTTTCGCCGATCGCGACGTAGGTGAAGATCGCCTCTGTGACCTTGCGGGTCTCGCCCGAGGCGAGATTGCGGCGCCAAGCTTCGATGCGGACGCCGATCGAGGTGCGGCCGGTCCGGACCACCTCGCCATAGCAGCTGACCTCGTCGCCGACAAAAACCGGCTCGTGAAACACCATAGCGTCGACCGCGACCGTGGCGCAGCGCCCACGCGCCCGCTGCATCGCGAGATTGCGGCCGGCGAGGTCCATCTGCGCCAACAACCAGCCGCCGAAGATGTCGCCGTTGGGGTTGGCGTCGGCCGGCATCGCCATCACCCGGATCAGCGGCGCCGGCGCCGGCAATTCGTGCGGCGGCGCTGTCGGTAGGCACTCTTTAGTCGAATTCATCCGTGCTCCGACTCGCCGCAAAAAAAGCTGTGACGCCGATGTGACCATGATCGTCAACGCGCTTTTGGGGAGGATGACAAGCGGAATGGACTATCCATATAGCACGTTGTCGTCGAGCCCGGAGCGGGCCGAGTTGGCATAAGCGCCGAGTTGGAGGAAGCAATGTCGGTTGGCGTAAAGTTCAGGCGGCGCCGCAGCATCGCCTTTGCCGGGGCTGCGCTGGTGGCAATGGCCGGGGTCGCGGGGGAGTCGACCGTGTCGGCCTGGGCGCAATCCTATACCTATCCGCAACAGACCACGCCGAATTATTCCTACCAGCCGAATTACTCCTACCAGCAGCCTGCCGCGACAACGCCGGGCTATTCGTATCAGCAGCCGCCTGCAACTTCGGCTTATCCAAATTACTATCCGAATTATTCATATTATCCGTATTCGTATCCGTATTATTCCTACTACCCGTATTATTGGAATCCGTGGTGGTATGCCGGCGGGTGGGGCTGGCCGGGCTGGGGCTGGGGCGGCTGGGGTTGGGGCGGCGGCTGGGGTCGCGGCTGCTGGAATTGCGGTTTCCGTGGCGGCTTCGCGCATGCCGGTTTCCGCGGCGGCGGCTGGGGCGGCGGTCATGGCGGCGGCTGGGGCGGCGGCGGTCATGGCGGTGGCGGCGGCCATCGCTAGATCTGAGCCCGGTCTGATCGGCGGATGAGCGAAGCGGAGAATATCGACACTCATCTCGACCAGGTCTTGGCCGACGCGGCGATCCCCGAGCTGCCGAACCATTACCGCGGCAAGGTTCGCGACAATTACGACCTGCCCGACGGCCGGCGGATCATCATCGCGACCGACCGGTTGAGCGCGTTCGACCGGGCCATCGCCGCGATCCCGCTCAAAGGGCAGGTGCTGACCCAGATCGCTCGGTTCTGGTTCGATACCACCCGCGACATCTGTCCCAACCACGTCATCGAGTATCCCGACCCGAATGTTCTGGTTTGTCGGCGCTTGTCGATCATGCCGGTCGAAATCGTGGTGCGCGACTATTTGACCGGCACGACCGCGACCTCGATCTGGCCGATGTACCAGTCGGGCCGGCGCGAAATTTACGGCATCTGCTTTCCCGACGGCCTGCGCGAGAACCAAAAGCTGCCGACGACGATCATCACCCCGACGACCAAGGCATTCGACAACGGGCATGACGAGCCGTTGACCGCCGGCAAGATCGTCGAGCGCGAGCTGCTGACTTCAGGGCAATGGGAAACGGTCTCGCAGCTGGCTCTCGCCCTATTCGCGCGGGGCCGCGAGATTGCCGCGCAGCACGGGCTGATCCTGGTCGACACCAAATACGAGTTCGGTTTCGACCTGGACGGCCGGATTGTGCTCGCGGACGAAATCCACACGCCCGACAGCAGCCGGTATTGGCTGGCCGAGAGTTATCCGGGCCGTTTTTCGGCCGGCGAACCGCCCGAAACCCTCGACAAGGATTTCGTGCGGCGCTGGGTGACAGCGCGTTGCGATCCTTATCGTGACCCGATCCCGCCGATCCCGCGCGATATCGTCGCCGAAGCCGCCCGCCTCTATGTCGAGGTGTTCGAGACCCTCACCGGTCGGTCGTTCGAATTTCCCGACCCTTCGACGCCGATCCTCGCCCGCATCCGCGCCAACCTCGCCGGGTATTTCGCGCGGTAGTGCAGCCGCCTTTGCGCATCGGAATTGCTGCTTTTTTGCTGCAGATAACAGCAAATCGAGCGCGCCGCCGCAGGCGCTGTTCCGGCGGTTTCCGTTGGATTTGCGCCTTCGCGCAGCGCGTATTAGGCTATTCTCGTCGGCTAGAGCCGTGCAGCGTTCGCGCCCGATTTAGCCGACTCGGCCGAACAAGGAGGAAAACATGCCCCGAATCAAACATATCGCTCTGACCACCAAAGATCCGGCGGCGACCGCCGCCTTTTACAAGGAGGCGTTCGGGATGCGCGAGATCCGCCGCAACCCGCGCGGCGGGGTCTTTCTGACCGACGGCTACATCAATCTCGCGATCCTCAACTTCAAGACCGAGAAGGACGCCGATGTCGGCGCGCACGGCGCCAATTTCAGCGGCATCCATCATTTCGGCTTCGAGGTCGAAGACCTCGACGCAGCCGCCGAGAAGCTCGAACAGGCAGCCGGCGAGCAGCTGACCGCCAAAGACGGTCTCGACATGGAAATGGCGGCTGGCAGCCACCGTAACTTCGAGATGAAATGGGCCGGCCCCGACGGCGTCGTCATCGACATCTCCCACACCGGCTGGGACAACGGGACATGAGCGGCGCGATCACGATCTGCGTCGGCACCGTCGGCAGCGGCGCCTGGACCAGCCCGGACGGCGGCGACAGCTGGCGCCGGGTCGGGCGCGGGCTCGGCAACGAAAGCCGCGTCTACGGGCTCGCGGCGCATCCGCGCGAGCCGCGCACCGTCTTCGCCGGCGCCGATGACGGCCTCTACAAGAGCCTCGATAGCGGCCAGAGCTTCGAGCATATCGACTCGCCGATGAACAAGATGGACGTGTGGAAGATCGCGTTCGATCCCACCGATCCTGACACGGTCTTTGCCGGGACCCGACCGGCGGTCCTGTTCCGCTCGACCGATGGCGGGCGGCAATGGCGGCAGCTGCCCGTCGACATGGTCGAAGACTGCCCGAATGTCGGGGTTCCGCGGGTGACGGCGCTGACTGTCGACCCCTCCGACCACCGCATCATCTGGGCCGGGGTCGAGGTCGACGGCGTGCGGCGCAGCCTCGACGGCGGCGAAACCTGGACCCGGATCGCCGGCGGGCTCACCGATCCCGACATCCACGACGTGGCGGTCCGTCCCGCGGGCGACGGCAAGACCGTCTTGACCAGCACGCCGCGCGAGATCTTTGCCAGCACCGACAAAGGCGAAAGCTGGCAGGGGCTCGGGGTCGCCAAGCATTTCGGCCTGCCCTACTGCCGCGGCCTCGCGGTGAAGACCGACGACCCCGGCACCGTGTTCGTCGCCACCGGCGACGGGGCGGCAGGCGCCACCGGTGCCATCCAGCGCACGAAGGACGGCGGCAAGAGCTGGGAGCGGCTGCCGTTGCCGGCGGTGCCGAACTCGCCGATCTGGGCGTTTGCGACGCATCACGCCGACCCCGGGCTGATCCTCGCCTGCAGCCATTACGGCGAGCTCTACGCCAGCCAGAACGCCGGCGATTCGTGGAAGAAGTTGCCGCGCGAGTTCACCGAGATCCGCGCGGTCGCCTGGACGCCGAACTAATTGGGGTTCGAACCGGTCGGCCGAGAGCCTGCCCTCCCCGCGGTCGGGGAGAGGGCAGGGCAGGGTTGGGCAAGAACTGGTCGCCTCATCTCGCCGGCATCGCGAGCCGCCGGCCGATCCAGTCCGGTTGCGGCAGCGTGGCGTGCGCGGCAGCGGCGGCCGCAACGCTGTCGCGCACGCCGGCGAGGAACGGAACGACCCGGCGACGACCAAGGTCGATCGACAGAAACATCAGCTCCTGCGTTGCCGCGCGCCGGCTGTCGGCGAGGCTGTACATCTCATGGGCGAGATGGATGCGCTTGTCGTCCGCGCCGAGGATTTGAGTGACGACCCGCACCTGCTCTCGAACCAACAATTCCCGCTCGTAAAGATTGTGGGTTTCGACGACAAAGGTGCCGTGATCGGTCTTCTGCTTGTATTCCTTGCCGATGCCGATCGTCTCGAACAACAGATCGGTCGCGAAATCGAACAGCACGGTGTAGTAGGCGAGGTTCATATGGCCGTTCAGGTCGATCCACTCGGCCACGACCTCGCCGCGGTAGCGGTCGAACGGCGCCGGGATCGTCACCGGTTTAGCCGAAGCCGCTGGCGGTGATAGGTCCTACCCGCCAGCGGTTGGCTTCAGCCCGCAGCCCGGCGATTGAACACGGCAAGGCCTCGCAAGACATCGAGTGCCTGGGTCAGCTGTTCGTCGCTGGCGCGGCCCATGTCCTCGGTCGCAACCGACGGGGCGGTCTTTGGGGGCGGCGTTGCGCTGGCGCCTGGTGGCGCCCCGATGGGAGCCGATTTGGCCGCCGGAGCGGGCTGACCGGGGGCCGCGGATGTCGTCCCAGCCGCGGGTGCCGCCAGCGCCGGCTGATCGGGGTTTTTCAGCGCGCCCGGCAAATCCGCCTCGTGCAGCCCTTCCTCCTTGGCCAGTTTTTCGATTTTGAGCGTCGTTACGAGGAGATCGGGGTCGAGGCCTTTGCCGTCGATTTCCCGCCCGCCCGGCGTCGCAAATCGGGCGGTGGTTAGCCGGATGGCACCGCCGCTGGCGAGCGGGATCAAAGTTTCGATCGCACTTTCGCCAAAGGTTTTGGTGCCGAGCAGCAGCGCGCGGTGGTTGTCCTGCAGCGCTCCCGCCACCAATTCAGCCTCGTCAGCGGTGCCGCCGTTCACTAGCGCGACGATCGGGAGCCCCTTGACGAGATCGCCGGGCGTCACCGCGATGTGCTTGGGGTTGTCGGAGTTGCGCCGCTTGACGACGGCAACGTCGCCTTTGTCGAGAAAGGCATTGGCGGCGGCCACCGCGTCCTGAAAATCGCCGCCGGGATTGTTGCGCAGGTCGACGACGATGCCGGCGAGCTTGCCGCCGGTCTGCTGCCGCAGATCCTGCACCGCAGCACCGAGCGCCGCCGTGGTGCCTCCGTCGAACCCCGCCATCCGCAAATAGCCGAGATTGCCGTCTTCGACCCGCGCCGAGACGGTCTGCAGATGCTCGGCGGCGCGTTTGACCGTGAGCTTGAGCGGCGCGATTTCGTCGCCGCGCTGCAACGTCAGCGCCACCGTGCTGCCGACAGGCCCGCGCAATTTCTGCTCCGCCTCGGCCAGGGTCAGCTCATAGGTCGGCTCTTTGTCGATCGCCAGAATCAGGTCCCCGGGTTTGATCCCGGCGGCGGCCGCAGGTGAGCCGTCGCGCGGCGAGATCACCTTCAGCTCCCCCTTGGCCAAGGTCAGCGCCGCGCCGATCCCGACATCCTCGCTTGCGGTCGGCTCGTTCAACGCCTTGAGCGTCGCCGGGTCGATATAAGAGGCATGCGGATCGAGCCCGCTCAGCATGCCGGTGATCGCCGCTCCGACGAGCTTGCCGTCTGCGACCGGGTCGACGGCGTCCTGACGGATCCGCTCGAAGGCCTCGTCGAACAGGTTCAGCTCGTCATAGACTGCATCTTTGCCGCTCTGTTGCTGGGCATGCACGGCGATCGGCGCAACCGATGCCATCAGCAGCATAACCATCGCCAGTTTACGCACGCGCATCACCTCCACTGCCCGCGTCAGGCCCGCGGAAATGCCCCCGCGGCGCTTCTCGCCGCTCGCCGGATGGCGCTCTGCGGTCGAATTCGAACCCTAGCCTACTAAAAACGGCATTACCATGTTTCTCGCCGCCGGCTGTGCGGCGCATCATCACGGCCGGAGCCGTCGAATGGATATCCCCGCGCGAATTACCGACGCCCCGTTGCCGTTTGCGGCGCTGCTCGGCATCGAGCTCGTCAGCGCCAGCGCCGAGCTGATCGTCGCTCGAATGACCGTGCGCGACGATCTGTGCACCCGTCCGGCAGTGCTGCACGGCGGCGCGATAATGGCCTTCGCCGACACGCTCGGTGCGCTCGGGACCATCCTCAATTTGCCGGAGGGTGCCGGCACGACCACGATCGAGAGCAAGACCAATTTCGTTGCCGCCGCACCCGCCGGCACGCAAATCATCGGCGAGGCGACGCCGGTTCACCGCGGGCGGCGGACGATGATCTGGCAAACCCGCGTCACCAACCCCGAGGGCCGGCTCGTGGCGCTCGTCACCCAGACCCAGCTCGTCCTCTGACGGCCCGGCTCGAAATGAATTCCGTCAGATAAGTGGTCCACCAATCGTCATCGTCGGTCCTGGGGCCCGTGCCCCGGAATGACGGTTCGATTTGCCGGGTTCGGCACCGAGGATAATCGGTTTCGCCGGCGTCGCGGTTCGCTATGATGCCCGCGGCAGACGTGAATGGCATGCGAGGTTCAGAGTGATCAACCATGTAGCGCTCCTGATCGCGGCAGAGGCGGTTTGAGAATGCCGGACGAGCGCTGGGTCGAAGTCGGAGGGCTCGAGGACATTCCGCGCGAGGGCTCACGGCGGGTGAAGCGGGTGGCGGGCAAACCGCATCCTGTCGCGGTCTTTCGCACCGCCGACGACCGCATCTTTGCGCTGGTCAACCGCTGCCCGCATCAGGGTGCACCGCTGTCGGAAGGGTATATCCGAGGCTGCGTCGTGACCTGCCCGCTGCATGGCTGGGCTATCGACCTGGAGAGCGGCAAGGCGCAGGCCCCCGACGAGGGAACCGCAGGCAAGGTCGCGGCGCAGTTGATCGACGGCCGGGTGTTTGTGGCGGCGTGGGCTGTCGGTGCCCCCGGCGAATGGGCGTAGCGCCTCGCCTTCGGCGCTTACCGGGCGCGCGTCGAAAGGGCACGGCCGAGGGATCCTAGGCTCGGCAACAGATCGCCCATGTCGGAAATCACGACGGCGGCGCCGTGTCGGGATAGAGCTTCGCCGTGGCTTGGTCGGCAATGACCGCCGCCGCAAAACCCGACAACCGGCATCTCCGCCGCCATTGCAGCGCGCACCCCGGCTATGCTGTCTTCGACCACGACACAGCGCGAGGCGGCTACGCCCATGTTGCGCGCGGCATAGAAAAACAAATCCGGCGCGGGCTTTCCCTTGGCCACCATGACCGCGCTGAAGAGGTGGGGCACGAAACGGTCGAGCAGGCCGACGATCCCGAGGCTTTTGCGGATCCGATCGGGCGTGCCGCTCGATGCGACGCAAACGGGCGCGCCAAGGCCGTCAAGCGTCGAGTGGATACCCGGAAAAGCAACGAGCGC
>DATKHX010000549.1:0-2391 GCA_035510075.1 Allostellaceae bacterium | reverse complement strand
CGATCGTGTTCGGGTCTGCCCGGCTGGGCAAAACTAAGATCGACGCTTCAAACCGCGGTCGCGGGCGCTAATGGCGGCCTCGGCTTCAACATGTGGGCGACCGTGGTGGCCAATGACGGGACGGTCTGCGCGGTTGCATTTTCGGGCGCTCAATACACCGATCAATGGCTTGGCAGCCGCATCATCTCGGCGCAAAAGGCAAACACCGCGAACGACTTCAGTTTAAGCAACGGAGCACCGCCGGCCACCAGCTTTGCTCCGACCGGCTTTGCGTTGTCGACGGCGAATTTATATTCGGCGGTGCAGCCGGGCGGCAGTCTTTACGGTTTGCAGCATAGTAATCCGGTCGATCCCGAAATTGCCTATCAGGGCAGTGTGCGGTCATTTGGCACCGAGAACGACCCGCTCGTCGGCAACCGCGTCGGTGGGGTCAACGTCTTTGGCGGCGGCCTTGGGCTTTACACCACGGGCGGCAAAAAGATCGGCGCCGTGGGCGTCAGCGGCGACACCTCCTGCACCGACCATTTTGTCGCCTGGCGCGTCCGCGCCGGGCTGAACCTCGACCATTTGGGATCGCTGAAGCCGGTCCCGCCGAACGATGCGCAGCATCCCGACAACATCATCTTCGACATCGTGCCGACCGCCAACGGCGGCCTGCTGGACCCGAACGGAACCTTGAGCAGCAGTGCGAGCGGCTTTGGCCATCCGAAATGCATCGGGTCGCTCAGCGCCTCGACCCTGCCGCCTGTGCGGAACCCGTGAGCGTATAGCGCCGTCCTCGCGGGCGGCCCGACCCGGTTCCAGCAGCCGCACCACTCCCCGCGGACGTCACCCTCTGACGTTCGCGGCCGGTTGCGCAACCCCGGCGGCGGGGGCCGGGCTGCGCTCTTTTTGAGGGCGGGGCTCCTCCTCCTCGATGATCTTTTCGGGATGCGGGGCCTGGCGCGCCCACGGCACGATCACGACGGTGAGATCGGGGCCGCCATGGCGCAGCAGCGCCTCGCGCAGGCGCCGGGCGTGGCCGGTCAAGAGAATATGCTCCCACCAGTGCTCCTTGATCAGCTCCGGGATGACCACCGCAATCGGGCGGCCGGGAAAACCCGCCGCGATTTCCTCGATGTTCTTTAATAGGTGCCCGGTTAAGCTGCGGTAGGGCGAAGGCGAGATGACGAGCTCTGGAGGGTTCAGGCCTGCCCGCCGCACCGGCCGCTCGACCTCCGCGCGCCACTGGCGCCGCAACCTGCCCTCGTGCTCCTTCGCGTCGGGGCCTTCGAGCCGGCTCAGATGGATCGCGATGACGTCCGGCGACAACAGCATCGAATAGCGCACCGCCTTTTCAGCGAGCCGGTCCCAGCGGCGCAGCGGTATCACCGCGATCGGCGGCTCGCGCCGGCCGAGCTCGATCGGGCCGTCCTCGCGCAGCTGGCGATCGACCGTGTCGTAGTAGTGCTTGATGGCCTTGAGCAGGGCGAGCACGCACGGAATGACGATGACAGTGATCCAGGCACCCTCGACCAATTTCGCCGCCAGGATCACGGCGAGCGCGGCGCTCGTCCCCGCCGCGCCAGCGCCGTTGATCAAGAGGCGCATCCGATTGCCGGGCCTGCTGTGCCAGTGCGCCGCCATGCCGAGCTGCGACAAGGTGAACGCCAAAAAGGCGCCGACCGCGAACAGCGGGATCAGCCGGTCGGTGATACCGCCGAACAGGGTGAGCAGCAATCCCGCGGTAATCGCCAGCCACACGACGCCAACCGAGTAGACGAGCCGGCGGCCCGGGATCGCGAACGCCCGCGGCAGATAGGCGTCGCCGGCGACCAGCCGGCAGAGCCGCGGAAACCCGACAAAGCTGGTATTGGCCGAAAGGCACAAGATCGCGAGCAGGCTGCCGATCGCGATGTAGTAGACGACGCCGCGCCCGACGACGGCGCCGGCGAGCTGCGACAGCACGCTTTGGTAGCCCGCCCTCGTCTGGTCCATCGCGCCGATGCCGTAGGCCCGCGCCAGATACGCGATGATCGCGAGCAAGAGGCCGAGGATCACGACGATCGCGGCCAAGGTCCGATGAGCATATCTGACGGTCGGGTCGCGAAACGCGCCGACCCCGTTGCTGACCGCCTCGATGCCGGTCATCGCGGTGCAACCGCTGGCGAAGGCGCGCAGCAAGAGCCACAGGGTCACGCCCTCGGTCGCGGCGCCCAGTGGCGGCGGGGCTACGATCGGGGCGGGGCTGCCACCCGCGGCGAACGCCTTTGCCGCCCCAAGCAAGAGCAGCCCCCCAAAGCTCGCGACGAAGATATAGGTCGGAACTGAGAAGACCAGACCAGCTTCGAGCGTGCCGCGCAGGTTGACTAGCGTGATCGCCGCCAACACCGCGAGGCACAGAGGCAAGGT
>DATKHX010000548.1:0-7902 GCA_035510075.1 Allostellaceae bacterium | reverse complement strand
GGCCGCTCGAAATACCAGCTCGTCGTCGATACGATCGAGCTCGCCGGGATCGGCGCCCTCCTCAAGCTGCTCGAAGAGCGGCGCCGGCGGCTCGCCGCCGAGGGGCTCTTCGCGGCCGAGCGCAAAAAGCCGCTGCCGTTTCTGCCCGAGGTGATCGGCGTGGTGACCTCGCCGACCGGGGCGGTGATTCGCGACATTTTGCACCGGCTCGCCGACCGCTTTCCGCGCCATGTGCTGATCTGGCCGGTCGCGGTGCAGGGCGAGGGTGCGGCGGCCCAGGTCGCGGCGGCGATCGCCGGCTTCAACCGCCTGCCGCAGGAGGGCGTGCCGCGGCCCGATCTGATCATCGTCGCGCGCGGCGGGGGCAGCCTCGAAGATTTGATGGCGTTCAACGAGGAGATCGTGGTGCGCGCCGCCGCGGTTTCGGCGATCCCGCTGATCTCGGCAGTCGGGCACGAGACCGACACGACCCTGATCGACCATGCGAGCGACCGGCGCGCGCCGACGCCGACCGCCGCGGCCGAAATCGCGGTCCCGGTGCGGCTCGATCTGATGGCCGAGCTCGCCGGCAAATCTTCGCGGCTGTCGGGCGGGCTCTCCCGGCTCTTTGCGGAAGGCCGGCTGCATCTCGCCGGTCTCGCGCGGGGGCTGCCATTGCCGCAGGATTTGATCGGCAATGCGGCCCAACGGCTCGACGACCGGGCCGAGCGGCTGCGCCTCGCTGCCGATCGCCACCTGCGCGCGGCCCGGCACCGCTTCGACCTCGCCGGGGTGCGGCTGCGCCCCGATGTGCTGATGGCCGATCTCGCCCGCGTCGGCGCCCGGCTCGCCGAAACCGATACGCGGCTGCGCACGGCGATGGCGCGGACGATCGAAGCCCGGCGCGACGGCCTCGACAATTTCGCCGGCCGTCTCGAGACCCATTCGGAGCGGCACGAGAGCCTGCTTGCGCGCGGCTATGTCGTGGTGCGCGACGGCGCCATGCGGGTTCTGACCGACGCCGCGGCGATCAAGCCGGGTGAAGGTCTCGAGCTCGAATTTTACGACGGCAAGGTCGGCGCGATCGCCGGCCGCACGCCGCGCCGCCCGGTCCGCCGCGCACCCCCGCGCCCCGAACAAGGGAGCCTGTTCTAGTGCGCGCCGCCGGCGACGCGAAACCCGATGATCAGCGTGAGACGATCGCGTTTCTCGGGCGCGCGTCCTCGTACGGGGCGGGGATCGATCGGGTCGAGCGGATCGAGACGCATGTGTCGCTGATCTTTCTCGCCGGCGACCGCGCCTACAAGCTGAAGCGCGCGGTCAAGCTCCCCTATCTCGATTTTTCGACCGCCGAGCAGAGGCGCGCGGCATGTGCGGCCGAGCTCGCGCTGAACCGGCGCACAGCACCGGCGCTTTACCTGAACTTGCGGCGAATCGGGCGCGACGCTGGCGGAAAGACCGGCTTTGTCGATCAAGGGCCTGCGGTCGACTGGATCGTCGTGATGCGGCGGTTCGACCAGGCGCTGGTGTTCGACGCGCTTGCCCGAAATGGCGAGCTGGACGAGCGGCTGATGGACGCCCTCGCCGACCATATCGCGCAGTTCCACGAAGCCGCGGACCAGCGGCCGGAGCAGGGCGGCGCGGCGGCGCTCGCCGAAATCGCCGAGACCAATCACCAGATCCTGGCGGGGGCGCGCGGCGCCGGCTTTCGCCCGGAGCGCGTCGAGGCGATCCTCGACGCGTGGCGGAAGGCCCTGGCGGCGACGGGCGCATTGCTCGAAATGCGGCGGGCGGCGGGAAAGGTGCGGCGCTGCCACGGCGACTTGCACCTGCGCAACATCTGCCTTCTCGACGGCGAGCCGACCCTGTTCGACTGCCTCGAATTCTCCGACGCGCTGGCCGGCATCGACGTATTGTACGACCTCGCGTTTTTGCTGATGGATTTGGAGCATCGCGGGCTGGCGCCGTTCGCCAACCGCGTGCTCAACCGCTACCTCGACCGCAGCGGCGAGGATGACGGGCTGAAGGCTCTGCCGCTATTCCTGTCGCTGCGCGCCGGCATCCGCGCGCATGTGACGGCGACGGCAATAACGCGTGCCGCGAACCAGGCCAAAGCAGAAGAAATGGCGGAGGATGCGCGGCGCTATCTCGACCTTGCTCATCAGGCGCTGGAGCCGCAGCCCTGCCGGCTGGTCGCGATCGGCGGGCTGAGCGGCAGCGGCAAGTCGACCCTCGCCGCCGGCTTGGCTCCCGCGCTGGGACTGCGCCCCGGCGCGCGGGTCTTGCGCAGCGACGTAATCCGCAAGCTGGCGCTCGGCGCCGCCCCCGAGATCCGGTTGCCTGCCGAGGCTTATACGCCCGAGATCACCCGCCGGGTTTACGACGCGTTGCGGGAGAAGGCGGCGACGGCACTTGCGGCCGGCTATACCGTCATCACCGACGCCGTGTCGCTGACGCCGGCCGAGCGCCAATCGTTTGTCGAAGTCGCGCACAAAGGCGGCGTGCCGTTTACCGGGCTGTGGCTCCAGGCCGATGCGGATGCGATGGAACGCCGTCTTCGCGACCGCCGCGGCGACGCCTCCGACGCCACCGCCGAGGTTCTGGCACGGCAGATGCGCCAAGCTCCGGGAGCTATGGACTGGATCCCGATCGACGCCGGCGGCGGACCGGAACAGTGCCTCGCCGCGGCTCGCCGCGCGCTCGCCCTAACCTGAGCCGGGGCGTTTATTCCATCGGCAGGCCGGGATGCACGGCGCGGCTGTCGAGCGGGGTGAATTGCGGCGCGAGCGCCGGGATCGCGACCTCGGCCAGAGTTTCCGGCGTCCAGCCGCCCTGGCGGTGCACCATCCGCACCGGGCGCATATGGCCATAGAGCGACAATTCGCCGGCGCGCTGGTGAAACACCTGGCCGTTGACGTTCGCCGCTTGCTCGGAGCCGAGAAACACGCAGAGCGGTGCGATCGCGTCGGCCCGGCTCCGCCGCAGCCGCTCTTCGCGCAGCGCCGCCGCCGCCGGGTCCTTTGGCGTCGGCACCGAGCGGGTCATGCGGGTGTCGGCCGATGGGCAGATGACGTTGACCGTGATCCCGCGCGACGCGTTCTCCATCGCGACGATTCGCGCCAATGCGACGATGCCGAACTTGGCCGCACCGTAATTGCACTGGCCGACATTGCCGAGCAGGCCCGAGGTCGACGACACCATGATGATGCGGCCGTAATTCTGCTCGCGGAACAGATTGATCGCGGCGCGGTTGACGTTGAAATGCCCGGTCAGATGCACATCGATGACCGCTTGCCAGTCCTCCGGGAACATGTTGTGGAACATCTTGTCGCGTAGTATGCCCGCCGCGTTGAAAACGATGTGCAAACCGCCAAAGGTCTCACGCGCTTGGCTCACCATCGCTAGGCAATCGTCGAATTTGGCGACCGAGCCATAGTTTG
This sequence comes from Allostellaceae bacterium, assembly GCA_035510075.1. Lineage (GTDB taxonomy): Bacteria > Pseudomonadota > Alphaproteobacteria > ATCC43930 > CGMCC-115725 > AP-15. The sequence goes on along the minus strand of DATKHX010000548.1, from coordinate 4,483 downwards.
CGACCGCATCGCCGCCCGCGGCTTTGATCTGGTCGACGATTTCCTGCGCCGGGGTCTGGTCGGCACCCTCGCCGCTGCCGGTGGTCCCGGGATCGTTGATCACGATTTTGGCGCCGTTCGCCGCCATCAGCTTGGCGACCTCGGCACCGACCCCGCGACCCGAGCCGGTGCAGATCGCGACCCGTCCGTCGAGCATGCCCATCCCTCGATCCTCTTCCTTCTTGTCTCGCCGCGCGGGTTGTCGGGGCGGCAGCCGGTTTTGTCAATCGGCGGCGCGGCGTTTCTATCGGACCTCAACAACGGAGTGACTTTATGCAGTTCGAGACCAAACGCGCCGCGCAAGCGCCCGATGTGATCGCCCCGGACGGGTCGGAAGTGCGGGTGATGTGCGCCCTCGCGCGCGGCGCGCTGGCATTGTTTTCGTTGCCGCCGGGTGCCGCCTCCGAGCCCGTCGCGCATTTTACCGTCGAAGAGCTCTGGTATGTGATCTCGGGTCGCGGCCGGATATGGCGCAAGCTCGACGGGCAGGAAGAAATCGTCGAGCTCGCGGCGGGGCTCTCGCTCAGCATCCCAACCGGCACCCATTTCCAATTCCGCTGCGACGGGTCGGAGCCGCTGACGATCCTTGGTGCCACAATGCCGCCCTGGCCCGGCGCGGACGAAGCCTACGCGGTCGAAGGGATATGGCCGCCCACGGTGTGACCGGCTCGCCCTATCAGGATCGAGACAGCCCGCGCTCGATTAAAGTAAATGCCCGCTGCGGATCGCTTTGGTGCGCAGGTAGCGCTCGTTATGACCGTTCGACTTGAACACATGCGGCATTCGTTCGGCGACGCGGATGCCGTAGCGTTCGAGGGCCGCGACTTTTTCCGGGTTGTTGGTCAACAGCCGGATCGTGCCAAAACCCAATTGGCGCAGCATTTCCGCTGCCGGAAGATAGACCCGCTCGTCGGCGTCGAACCCCAGCTGCTCGTTGGCGTCGAGCGTGTCGAAGCCGGCATCCTGCAGCTGATAGGCGCGCAGCTTGTTGACGAGGCCGATGCCGCGCCCCTCCTGTGCGAGATAGAGGAGCACGCCGCCGCCGTCGCGCGCGATCGCCGCGATGGCGCCGCGCAGCTGGTCGCCGCAGTCGCAGCGCAGGCTCGCCAGCAGATCGCCGGTGAAGCATTCGGAGTGCAGGCGGACCAGCACTGGGGTCGCGGGATCGGGCGTCCCGATCACGATCGCCAGATGCTCGACCCCACCATCGCCCGGGCGGAACGCGATCAGCTGGGCGTCCTCCGCGTCCGCGAGCGGCACGCGGGCCTCGGCGACACGGGTGAGGCCCGCAGCGGCGGCGCGGCGCTTGAACGCTTCCGCGGCCTCTATCGCCGCAATATCGCCGCGCCGCGCCAGCAATGCCGCCTCGGCGATGCCGACGCGCACGACGAGCGCTGCCGGCAGCAACGACGCAAGCTTTGCGAGGGATACCGCGGCCAAGGCTCCGCCCCTGGCGACGACAGGCTGGGGACCGAACCCGGGGGGCTCCGCACCGAGCGACGAGCCCGGGTCAGCCAGGTTGCGGATCACCGTTGCCGGCATCTCGGGCGAGACCGAGATCGTCATCGCGCCGGATAAATCCTCACGCGGCGCGAGGCCGAGAGCCACCGCCCGGCGGCGCGTCAATACGACACGCGGAGACGCATCCGAGAACTCGCGCAGGCGGCGCAGATTTTCCTCGGTCACCAGCTCGGCGGCGATCGCGAGCACGTTCAGCCGCTCGTCGCGGATCAGAACCGCCTCGCCACGGCGCATCGCGGTGATCGCCTCGCGGAACTCGTTGCTCGCGCTCCGCCTCGTTGCCGCGACGGGGTTATGGCCTGGAGGCGAAATCATTCTGGATTCGGGCACCCGTGTCTCCTTGCCGTCGGCCGCATGATATCGAGCAACGAGCGCCGTGCCAGCGCACTTATTTGCATTGGAGGTCTCCGGTGTGGGGGCAGCACCACAACCTCAACCCCAAAAGTGCGGCCTCGACCGCGGCGACCCCCGCCGACAGCGCGGTCCAGAGGGTGTGCATCGCGGCGCCACGCGCCCCTTCGGGCTCGATCCGTCGCTTCGAACCGTCGACGGCTGGTGAGAACATCGATAATCGGTTAACCTCGCGAGGCTCGCGGTGGGATAGCAAGGGCTGACCCGGCCCATAATCCCCGTTCGCAAGCTCGGTCCGATGGCGAGTTGCAAAGCCGCCTTGTTCTTGCGGATCGGCGAGGAGGATCATGAGGGCTGGCCGCAAAATCTTGATTGTCGACGACGATGCGGCACTTCGCCAATCGCTCGCCGAGCAGCTGCGGCTGAACGAAGAGTTCACGGTGGTCGAGCGCGATACCGCGGCGCAGGCGTTGGAAAGCGCCGAAAGCGAGCGGTTCGACGCCATTTTGCTCGACATCGGCCTGCCCGACATGGACGGGCGCGAGCTCTGCGGCATTCTGCGCCGGAAAGGCATTCACGTGCCGATCATGATGCTGACGGCATCGGACACGGACGCCGACACGGTTCTTGGCCTCGATTCGGGCGCTGACGACTACATAACCAAGCCATTCCGGCTCAGCGTGCTGCTGGCTCGGCTTCGCGCCCATTTGCGTCAGAGCGATCACAGCGACGACGCCGTTCTGACGATTGGGCCTTATTCCTTTCGCCCGAGCGCGAAATTGCTGACCGAGCCCAGCGGCCGAAAAAAAGTACGGCTGACCGAAAAAGAGACCGCGATCCTCAAATACCTCTATCGCGCCGGCGACCGGGTAATCGGCCGCGATACCCTCTTGGGCGAGGTCTGGGGCTACAATGCGGGGGTGACGACGCACACGCTGGAGACACATGTCTACCGGCTTCGTCAAAAGATCGAGCGCGACCCGGCTGCTGCCGAAATCCTGGTCACCGAGCCCGGCGGCTATCGGCTCGTTCCTTGACGACAGCGACCGCGCGGGTGCGAATATCAGCCGGCACCGGCAAGCGGCCGGTGATCCGATGAGACAAGGCCTGCTGATTGTCAGCGGAGCGGACCGCGCCTATTTCCCGCTGCTGCGCGACATGGTGCTGTCGGTGCGAGTGCTGCGCCCGGATGCGGCGATCGGCATCCTCGATGTGGGGCTCGATCCGGCGCAACGGGAATGGGCCGCCGAACGCGTGACCCACCTCGTCGCCCCAGGCTGGGACATCGATTTTCCCGGCCGCGCGCAGACCCCCCAAGGGCGCAAAGCGCAATTCGCCCGGCCCTTCCTGCCGCGTCACTTCCCCGGCTATGAGACGTATTTGTGGATCGACGCCGACGCCTGGCTGCAGGATTGGCGAGCGGTCGAGCTTTTGGTCGGGGCTGCGCGCAGCGGCAAGCTCGCAATCGTCCCCGAAATCGACCGTGCTTACAAACGTCATTACAAGCGGCCAAAGCTGCTCGGCTTGACGTTGGCTTGGAAGAACTATCGCGAGGCGTTTGGCTGGCGTGTGGCCGACCGGCTCGGCCGCAACCCGATGGTCAATTGCGGCGTGTTTGCGCTGCGCGGCGATGCTCCGCATTGGGATCAATGGGCGCGAATCATGACGCGCGTCGCGCAGCGGACCCGCTTTTTCTTTGTCGAGCAGACGGCGCTCAACTACGTGATTTTTGCAGAGCGTCTGCCGGTCGATTTTCTGCCTGCCTACTGCAACTGGATGCCGGGCGACGCCGCCCCGGCCTTTGACCCTGAGCAGAGACTGTTTGTCGAGCCCTACTCGCCGCATGAGGTGATCGCAATCATGCACCTCGCCGGAGCGGAACAGAAAACGCACGTGTTTCGGTTGAACCGGCTCGATGGCGGCGTGGTCGAGACCTCGCTGCGCTACGGCGAAAGCCGAGCGCTGTGCGCTTCGGCCGAGGGCGGTCGGCGGCCGGGCGCGGGCGTCGTCGTGCCAGACTTCACGACGACGTGAACGACGTCTCGGCCAAGTCGGGCGCTCGGCGATTTTTCGGCTTCTCGTCCTGCAGATAACCCAATAGTCTCTGCGCCAGCCGGGACATTGAAGGGAGAAGAACATGCCACATTTGAAGCTATTGGTTCCGATCTTGCTGACGACGTTTCTTACCGCCGGGGCAGCGCACGCCGCGACCAAAGTATTCAAGGCGGCGCTGAACGGCGCCAGCGAGGTGCCGCCGACCACCAGCACTGGCACCGGCACCGCAACGGCGACTCTCGATACCGCCACCCGAAAGCTCACCTGGGACGTGGCCTATTCGGGCCTCAGCGGCGCGGCGTTGGCGGCACACATTCACGGCCCGGCCGCTGCGGGTGAGAATGCCGCAGTGGTGGTTCCGTTCACCGGCAAGCTGGCGAGCCCCATCAAAGGATCGAAGACGCTGACCCCCGCAGAAGTCACCGATCTCGAAGCTGGCAAGTATTACGTCAACATACACACCGCGGCGAACAAAGGCGGGGAGATTCGCGGTCAACTGACGCCGGCGCCATAGCGC
>DATKHX010000547.1:0-4507 GCA_035510075.1 Allostellaceae bacterium | reverse complement strand
TCCTCGCTGATCGCGATGTCCGATTCGAGTTTGAATACCAATTGGTCGTTGTAAGTAACCTTGAGCGTCTGCATGAAGTCGGCCGGGATGTAATAATGCGTCAGCTGATCGACCTGGAGCCCGGAATTGTTCGGGTGACTGATCAGGAGCTTCGCTTGCTGCGGCAGGTCGGACTTCTGGTGTTCGCCAAGGACGAGCTTCATCTTGCCGAGCCGCTTTAACGCCAAAGCTTGGTCCTTGCCGGCCGGCGCCGAGCAGCCGCCCGCGGCCTTGATGAACCGCGCCGTCGCGTAAAGCCGGCCGTCGGCGGTTTCGGCGACGGCATGCAGGTAGGTGTAGTCGTCGATCCGCACCCGCGTCTCGATCTGCCTCGCATCCGCCAGCGGCCCGAGGACAAAATGCGCGGCGAGCGGCGAGGGGTTGTAGTCGATGACGAGATAAAGCCCGCGCAGCTCGGTCGCGAGCTTTGCGGACACCTCGATCGTCACCGGCACGATTGCAGCGTCCTCGGCGCGATCGGGCGCCTCGATCGCAACGAGGCCGCCGGCGTCCTCGACCACGCGCTCGCCAAAAATGGCATGGCGCAGATCCGACCAGCGCGCGGCGCGCTCCGCCTCGGTCGGTGTGGCGAATGCCGTGCCTCCGAACGCCAACAGGATCAGCAAGAACGCCGGAACTGCCTGGCCGAACATGCCTCGGGTCATTCCCATTCGAGCTCCTTGTAGCTCGCCGTGACGTTGCGCGGATGATAATCGTCGAACAGCAGCCAATGGCCGCGCTCCGACTGTGCGACATGGCGGTAGGCGTTGGCAATATCGATCCCCGCCTTGATCGCGGCACGGGTGTCGCGCGCGACGGCTTCGAGATAGCGCCGCTCGGGAGCGGCGGCTTGCGGCCACGGCACCGAGACCGGCCCGTGGCCTGGCACGGCCCTGGCGGCCGGGATAGCGGTCACTTTGCGAAGCTCGTCGAGCCAGCCGACGAGGCTGCCGTCGATCACCGGGATGCGGTCAACGAACAACAAATCGGCGAGCCAAAAGGTGCTCGTCTTCTGGTCGAAGATCGTCAGGTCGCTGTCGGTATGAGCCGGGCCGTGGGCCCATAGGACGAGATGCCGTTCTCCAAGATCGATCTCGATCCGGCTCGACACCAGAATCGTTGGCGGCACAACCTCGCTGCCGTCGGCTTTGTCGCCGATCGCCTCGCGCAGGCGGCGAAGGTAGTAAGCGCCGCGCTGAGCAAGAGCGCCGGGCAGCTTGGCATGGCCGATGAAATCGGGATGGTCGCCGCGAAACGCGGCGGCACCAAAGATATGGTCGGGGTGGACGTGGGTGACGATCACATAGCGGATCGGCAGCTGGGTGCGCGCGCGGATCGCCGCGCGAAGCTCGGTCCCCTCGCGATAGCTCCCGCCCGGGTCGATCACCGCGACGGCATCGTCTCCGATAATAAAACCTATATTGGCGATCTCGTCGTCATTAGCCGGCGAGGCGTCCTCTTGCACCCCGTTATGGACAAAGATTCCGGGCGCGATTTCGCTGACGGACAATGGTGCCGATGCGGCGTCACTCACCGCCGTCGCGAGGAAGAGAACAGCGACGACCGCAACCGCCGCCTGCACCGCTAGACGAACAGAAATTGGCGACCCAACCTCGGCGCCGCACAGCCGGACGCCCCGGCGAATATAAAGAAATCTAGCGCCGGCAGTCTATCGGCTGGCGAAACTCGTTCCGTCGCCCCGCTAACGCGGCGTAGGGGCGTAGCTCGGCGAGCTCGATCCGGTGGCGCCGCTCTCGTCGTTGGGCTGGCGACCAGCTTGCCCGCTCTTGTTACCGACGGATTGGCTCTGATGACGCACGACATTGCGCTGATGCTTCGTCGCGAGCGAGCCGGCTTGAGGGGATTTCATGCTCGTCGGCGAGCCCGCGGCGGGACCCGAAGTGACACCTTGAGCGGGGCTGGCGCCGCCTTGGTTGGTTTGCGCGTAGACCTGGGTCGAAAGCAGCAGTGTCGCCGCTAGTGCGAGCGTCTTGCCGATCATGCGTTTTCTCCCAGAAGTGTTGGTTAAGGGATACTCACGCAAACAGAAACGCGCTGAGCCGGTTCCGGGCTAGCGGGGTGTGGCCGCCTTTGCCGACCCGGCGCCGGCCCGCCGACACAGGGTCTTGACGTAGGCCGTCCTGCCGATGTCGCGCGCCAGCGCCGAGCGGGCAACGACATCCTGCCAACCCATGACGCAAGACAGCTCGTTTTCGACGCCGTTCGACAAGACGTCGGCGGCGGTCGTCTCGTTGCAGCCCTCGGGAGCGACCGAATTGAGGCAAATCAGGATTATCGCCACGAAAGGATACATGATGACCAGGAAGCGTCCCAAGGCGACCGGTGCCGGATCGCCGAAACCTGGCGGTGGGCGAAGTCGGGGGTAGGGGCGGCGGCTTCGCGGCGGGCGGCGAGGAGCACGTGGTTGGAGGCAAGGGCGCGGGCGGGGCCGCTGTCGCGGGCATCGCCGGTCAAGGCGACAACCTGGCAGCGCCAGCCGCCCCAGTCGATCTCGCGGCGCGCCCCGCAGCGACCTCGACGCGGCGCGGTTCCGCGACTTCAGGCACTACGCCCCTTCTCGATGACCTCGGCTAGTAGATCGGCGGCGCGGCGGCATTGCTCCCGGCTCAGGTCGAGATGGGTCACGGCGCGCACCGTGCGCGCGGCAAAGGCCGAGACCAGCACGCCAGCTTCGGCCGCCCGCGCGACAATCGCAGCGGCATCGGGCGCGCCCTCGGCCATGTGGAAGATCACGATATTGCTCTGCACCGTCGCGAGATCGAGCGCGACCCCGGGCAACCCCGCCAGCCGTTGCGCCAACAGCCGGGCGTTGGCGTGGTCTTCGGCGAGCCGGTCGAGATTGTGGTCGAGCGCCCACAAGCCGGCGGCGGCGAGAATCCCCGCCTGGCGCATCGCACCCCCGAACATCCGCCGAGCGCGATGGGCGCGCGCGATGTCCTGCCGCCGCCCGGCGAGGACACTGCCGACCGGGCAACCCAGCCCCTTCGACAGCGCGACCGCGACGAGATCGAACGGAGCGGCCAGCTCGGCGAGGCTTTTGCCGGATGCCGCGGCAGTGTTGAACAGCCGCGCGCCGTCGAGATAGCTCGCCATCGCGAGTTCGCGCGCCGCGGCGCAGATTGCGACGGCGTCCTGCTGCGGAAACACCACCCCGCCGCCGCGATTGTGGGTGTTCTCGATCGCGACCAGGGTGGTGGGCGGAAAGACGATGTGGCCCGGCGGCTTGTAGGCGGCGCGCAGATCGGCTGCGGTGAACAGGCCGCCCTGCCCGACCGCGGCGAATTGCACCCCGGAATTGGCCGCACCCGCGCCCGATTCATGCCAGACGATATGCGCCTCGTGCCCGAGCACGACCTCGTCGCCCGGACGGGTCAGCACCTTGAGGCCGATCTGGTTCGCCATCGTCCCGCTCGGCACAAAGAGTGCCGCTTCCTTGCCGAGCCGTTCGGCGATCCGCTCCTGCAACCGGTTGACCGAGGGGTCCTCGCCGTACTGGTCGTCGCCGACCGGCGCCGCCGCCATCGCCCGGCGCATGCCGTCCGACGGCCGGGTCACCGTATCCGAACGCAGGTCGATCGCACTCATCAAGTCAGCCCCATCAGCTCGAGCGCCGCTCGCCCCAAGAGGCCGTACGGGTTGGCGAGGGTCTCGGGCAATTCGAAATGGTTGTAGTGCTCGCCGACCACCAGCCGAACCGGCTTGCCGGCGGCTGCGACCGCCGCGGCAAACTCTCGGTTCTGGCGCTGGAATTCGGGGGTCTCGCAGGTGCCGTAGGCGACGACGAGAGGTGCGCGCAATCGGTCGAGGTGGCGCACCGGGCTTAGCTGCTCGACCGTCGCGTCGTCGAAAGCGACATAGGCGCTGCGCTTCGACAACCGCACCGGCGCCAGTTCGTACATGCCGCTGACGCACATGCCGCCCTTGACCACGTCGGCCGGGAGCTCGAATTCTCGTTGCCAATCGGTCGTCAGCGCTACCGCCGCCAGGTGCCCGCCCGAGGATTGGCCGCAGAGGAAGAGCCGGCGCGGGTCGCCGCCAAAGTGCCTCGCATTGCGAAAGACCCAGGCGATCGCCCGGCGCACCTGATCGGCCAGCACCATCAGGCTGCCGCCCGCATCCTGCACCCAGCTGAAATCCGGCACCACGTAATGCGCTCCGGCGGCGGCGAGCATCTCGGCCGGTGCCGCGCACTCCTCGGCGCGGCCGCCGCGCCACGCGCCGCCATGGATAAAGACGAGGATCGGAGCCCGGTCGCGGGCGGCCCGGTAGATGTCGAGCTTCTCGATCTCGGCCATCCCATAGGCGACGCGCTCGGGGGCCCCGATCCGCGCCCGTGTCGCGAGGCTGTCGCTGGCCCGCCGCCGGATCAGCTGCTCACGATTTGGCGCATAGGCGGCCTGGTCATAGGCCGCATCGAGTGCTGCTTGATCGTAATCGAGGAACACCA
>DATKHX010000546.1:0-2115 GCA_035510075.1 Allostellaceae bacterium | reverse complement strand
CGGTACGGCGGATGCGGCCGAAGCGGCGGCGTTGCGGCAGGCGACCCGCGGCGATCACGACCTCAACCCGGGCATGACCCCGCCCAGCATCGAATTGCGGCCGGCAGCGGTGTTGGTGCCGCTGGTCGACCGCCCCGAAGGAATGTCGGTATTGCTGACGCAGCGCACCGCGCATCTGAGCGCCCATGCCGGCCAGATCGCATTTCCCGGCGGCCGGCTCGAGCCCGAGGACCGCGACGCCACCGAGGCGGCACTCCGCGAGACAGAGGAGGAGATCGGTTTGCCGCGGGAGCACGTGACCTTGATCGGGCGTCTCGACACCTACGTCACCGGGACCGGGTTTGAGATCACGCCGGTGGTCGGCATCGTCTCCGCCCCATTTTCGCTGACCGCCGACCCGTTCGAGGTCGCCGACGTGTTCGAGGTGCCGCTGCCCTTCGTGCTCGATCGGGGCAACCATCGCCGCACCGAGCGCGTGTTCGAAGAGCGCCGCCGCGTCTTTTTTGTGCTGCCCTACGAGGATCGCAATATCTGGGGGGCGACGGCGGGGATGCTGGTGAACCTGGCCGAGGTGCTCGCCCCCTAAACATGCCATGTTCCGGGTCCTTCTAACAATCATCCTGCCGCTGCTGGTGCCGACGGCGATTTATCTGCTGTGGATAACGACCGCCGGCGCGCCGCAGGACGGCGGGACAGTGGCCTGGACTTCGATACCATGGGTCTGGCTGGCGGGCGCTGGGGCTGTCTTGCTGGCGATTGTGCTGGTGGTCGTCACCGTCGGCTTTGGCACACCGCAGGAGGGCGTCTACGTCGCCCCCCGCTACGTGAACGGTCACATTATCCCCGGGCATATCGAACACAAGGTGCGGCGGTGATCGAGCCCGGTGACCCGCCCAGGATAGCACCGCAGCCGTGGATGACGGAGCCGCCGACCCGCGCCGTGCTCGATGCGCTCGCCGCCGGCGGGGCCGAGGCGCGCTTTGTCGGCGGTGTGGTGCGCGACGCGCTGCTCGGCTTGCCGATTGGCGCGCCGGGCGCCCGAAACGACATCGACATCGCCACGCCGGCGCCGCCCGAACGGGTCATCGAATTGTTGGAGACGTGCGGGATAAAGGTCGTTCCGACCGGCCTCGCACACGGCACGGTGACCGCGATCCCGACACCGCAACCCGGGACGGCGCCGCGATATTTCGAAATCACGACATTGCGCCGCGATGTCGAGACCGACGGCCGCCGGGCGCGCGTCGCCTTCGACGCCGATTGGGCCGCCGACGCCGTGCGCCGCGATTTCACGATCAACGCGATCTTCCTTTCGCCCGACGGCGCTATCGACGACCCGACCGGCGGGCTTGGCGATCTCGGTGCGCGCCGCGTCCGGTTTGTCGGCGACCCGGCGACGCGCATCGCTGAGGATGTGCTGCGCATTCTGCGCTACTACCGCTTCGAGGCGCGCTTCGGCACAGGCGACGGCGATCTCCAGGCGCGCGCCGCCTGCCGCGCCGCCGCAAATCTGCTGCCGAGCTTGTCGGCCGAGCGCGTCGCGCAAGAGCTGATCAGATTGCTCGAAACCGCCGATCCGAGTGCTGCGCTGGCGATGATGGCGGAGGACGGGGTGCTCTCGGTGATCCTGCCGGAAGCGCGCCGGCGCGACCGGCTGCGGCGAATGTTAACGATCGAACCCGACCTCGATCCGCTGCGCCGCCTCGCAGCACTGATCGACGTGGACGCCGAAGGGGCCGCGGTCTTGGCCGAACGGCTGCGGTTCTCCAACGCCTGGCGCGACCGGCTGCAAAGCTTGGCGCCGCCCTGGCCATTCGACCCGCAGGGCAACGAGGCCGCTCGGCGCCGCAAGCTCTATCGCCTCGGCGCCGCGCGTTATCGCGACTTGGCGTTGCTAGAGGCGGCCGAAGAACTGATCAGCCCGAACCGGCTGAGCCAGCTCCTCGTCCTCGCCAGCACTTGGACAGCACCGCCGTTTCCGCTGACCGGACACGACGTAACAGCGCTCGACATTCCGCCCGGACCGCGCGTCGGCGCTCTTCTCGGCGCGGTCGAGCATTGGTGGCTAGCCGCCGACTTCGCCCCCGACCGCGCCCAATGCCTCGATTATCTAAC
>DATKHX010000545.1:0-2511 GCA_035510075.1 Allostellaceae bacterium | reverse complement strand
GGCGCCCGGGCGGCGCCGGGCGTCGCGATCGCGCTCAGCGGCGCCGATCTGCTGCAAATGCTGCCGCCGGTGCCCGAGGGGCAGATCTCGATGCCGAGCAAATGGGCGACGGTGGTCCAGCACAGCTTTCTCAACCCGCAGGAGCCGCTGCTCGCGCACGACAAGGTCCGCCATGTCGGCGAAGCCGTCGCGATCGTCGTCGCCGAGACCCGCGACCAGGCCGAAGACGCCGCCGAGTTCGTCGCCTGCGAGCTCGAAGAATTGCCGGCGGTGGTCGATCCCGAGGCCGCCCTGCGCGCCGACAGCCCGATCGTCCATGACCAATACAAAACCAATCTGATCGGCGCCTTTTCGGTCGGCCGCGGCGATGTCGAGGCGGCGTTCGCCGGCGCCCCGCACCGCCTCAAGCGCCGCTTTTATCACCACCGTTACGCCGCGGTGCCGATGGAGTGCCGCGGCGTCGTCGCCGCCTATGACCCGCGCACCCAATCGGCGACGATCTGGTCCTCGACGCAGGTCGTGCATTGGGTGCGGCGCGAAGCGGCAGCGCTGCTCGGCCTGCCCGAAGCACGGGTGCGCTGTGTGGCGCTCGATGTCGGCGGCGGCTTTGGCGGCAAGGGCCATGTCTACCCCGAGGACCTGCTCGTCGCCTTTCTCGCGCGCAAGCTCGGGCGCCCGGTGCGGTGGATCGAGGAGCGGCGCGAGCACATGATGAGCGCGACCCACTCGCGCGACCAATTGCACGATGTCGAGGTCGCGTTCGACGATGACGGCCATATCCTCGCCTTGCGCGACGACTACATCGTCGATTGCGGCGCCTGGAACCCGATCGGCTCGGGGGTTGCCTACAACACCGCGGTCCACCTGACCGGCCCCTACAAAATCGAGAACCTGGCGGCCTCGGGAAAGATCGTCGTCACCAACAAGGTCCCGAACGCGCCCTATCGCGGCGCCGGCCGCCCCGAAGCCGCCTTTGCGATGGAGCGCACGATCGACCTCGTGGCGCGCACCCTGGGGCTGGAGCCGGCCGAATTGCGCCGGCGCAACATGATCGGCGCCGAGGAGATGCCGTACCGCGTCGGCATCCCGTATCGCGACGGCGAGCCGATCGTCTACGACAGCGGCGACTACCCGGGTGCGCTCGAAAAGGCGCTCGCCGCGGTCGGCGGGATCGCGGCGTTCCGCCGGCGCCAACGGCAAGCGCGCGCCGAGGGCCGCTGTCTCGGCCTCGGCATCGGCTTTTACATCGAGGGGACCGGGGTCGGACCGTTCGAGAGCGCCTTTGTCCGCATCGACCCGTCGGGCAAAATCTACGTCACCTGCGGAGCCGCGCCGCAGGGCCAGGGCATGGAGACGATCTTCTCGCAGGTCATGGCCGATCTGTGGCAGGTCGCCCCGGAAGACGTCGTCCTGACCTTTGCCGACACCGCCGCGATAGCGATCGGTTTTGGCACGATGGCGAGCCGCAGCACCGTCACCGCCTCGGCGGCGATGCACACAGCCAGCGGTCGGCTGCGCGACAAGGTGTTCGCGATCGCCGCGCACCTGCTTGAATGCGCGCCAGCCGATCTCGAATTGCGCCCGGGGGGCGGGGTCGGTATCGTCGGCGTGCCGGGCGCGCAGGTGAGTCTGGCGCAGATAGCACAGGCGGCCCGGCCCGGCTGGGAGGTCACCCGCCCGCCCGGTGTCGAGGCGGGGCTCGAGGAAACCGCGTACTGGCAGCCGGAAACCGTCACCTGGAGCTACGCGGTGCACGTGGCAATCATCGAGGTCGACCGCGAAACCGGGCGGGTCGCGATCGACAATTACGCCGTGGCGCATGATTGCGGCATCGTCGTCAACCCGATGCTGGTCGAAGGCCAAATCATGGGCGGCGCCGCGCAGGGTCTCGGCGGCATCCTCTGCGAAAGGATCGCCTACGACGCGAACGGGCAATTGCTGTCGGGCTCGTTGATGGATTACGCGTTGCCGACCGCCGCCGACATTCCGTCGATGACGATCATCCATCAGCATTCGCCCTCGCCATTGAACCCGCTCGGCGTCAAGGGCGTCGGCGAAGGCGGCGCAGTCGCCCCGCCTGCGGCGATTACCAACGCCGTCTGCGACGCCCTCGCCCCGTTCGGCGTCGAACTCAACGCCACCCCGATCCGCCCCGAACAAATCGTCAAAGCCTTCCGGTCGGCACCGCCGCGTTCACCAGGGCTTTCCTCTTAAGACTTGGAGGCTGGCCCCGCTGCAGCATTGCAAGGCTTCGGGAAATCAACCCGACGAGCTGCCCTTGGCTGCGCATGTCCGTCTTGACCATTACACTCTTCAGCTGAGTCCTGAGGGTGTGCTGGCTGACCCGTCTGTCGGCGCCAACTTCCTCTAGTCTCTGCCCTCTCGTCAAACGGGCGGCCAGAGCTGCCTCGGCAACGGAAAGCCCGACCCGGATCGGCAGCCATTTCAGCTAATTATCCATATTTCTTACGCAGAAGTGTCCTTGTATACAAACAGACTGCCGTTATATTC